>JAJRDC010000255.1 GCA_028678635.1 Methanomicrobiales archaeon | reverse complement strand
GGCCTTCGAGTCCATCAGGTAGGTCATGTCCGCCTGCGTGATGGCGATCTCCCTCCCCGTGGCGGATGCATCCCCGGGCACCAGCACGTACTCAGGCCCGTCGGGGCCCGTCTGGACGTAGGGTTTCCCCTCCTGGACCCGGCCCGAGGGATCGATGATCCCGGCCGCACACATGCCGGCGGCCGCATCGATGATCCCGGAGCCGCAGATCCCCCCGGGCGTGGTGCTGCCGATGACGGTCCAGGTGGCTGCCCCGGTGACCGGGTCGATGGCCACGTGGTCGATGGCCCCCCGCATGGCGCGCATCCCGGCACGGACCCCGGCGCCCTCAAAGGCCGGGCCCGATGCGCAGGAGACCGATGCAAAAAATTCGCAGTTCCCGATGACCATCTCGCCGTTGGTGCCCAGGTCGATGAGGAGCCCGATATCGGGCCCACGGTGCATCCCGCTGGCCAGCACGTCTCCCACCGCGTCCCCGCCCACGAACCGGCTGACATTCGGCAGGAAGTAGCACCAGGCGTTCGGGTGGACGGAGAGGCCGATTTCCGCCGCGCGGGCCCGGATCGGTTCCCTCGGGACCACCGCGTCCACCATCTCGAGGCCGGACGGATCGATGCCGGCCAGGAGGTGGCTCATCACCGTATTGCCCCCGATGGCCACGTCAAGGATCCCGGCTGCGGGGAGGCCCGCGGCGGCAGCCAGGGACCCGATGACCAGGTTCGCGCTCTCCACCGCCGCCCGCTGGAGGATGGCGGTGCCCCCGTCCCGCTGGGAAAACGCGATCCGTGTGATCAGCTCCTCGCCGTGGGTGATCTGGGTGTTCAGGCCCGAGGCCCGCGCCAGGATCCTCCCCGTGGCGAGATCCACAAGCAGCCCGGCGACCGTCGTGGTCCCCATGTCCAGGGCCAGGCCCAGCAGCGGGGAGAGTGAGGCGGCAGGGGCAACGGAGATCACCTCCGGGTATCCCCCTGTCAGGGAGATGGCGGCAAGGGCACCCTCTCCCAGGGTGCAGGCGGTCCGAAAGACCCCGTCGTTCATCCGCGGCCGGGGACCGAGGTAGCCGGAGAACCGCACGGAACGGACGTCCGTGAAGATCTCATCGCAGGAGGTCATGTCGATGGGATGGGCGGTCACCGCGGGGTCCGGCCGGTCCACGGAACCCTCCACCGTGATCAGGATCTTGGGGCTGTCGATCCGGCTCTCCACCGGGACGGTAATCTCCATTTCGCCTTCTGCCCGGGTCAGGCAGGCCAGCCGGTAGCCTGCGGCGATCTCCCGTTCCGACAGGAACTTGCGCTCCCCGGGGAGAAGGGTGCCCATACCGGGAGAAGGGGCGATGATCCGGCACTTCCCGCACTGGCCCTTCCCACCGCAGATGGACTCGATGGGGACCCCCGCCTCACGGATGGCATCCAGCAGGCTGGTCCCTGGTTCCACCTCCTGGACCCGGTTGAAGGGAAGGATGATGATCCGGATCTTCTCGTCCATTGCGTGTTCCTCGCTTCTCGGGTGGGGATGGGGTGGCCGTGTGCCCCTCAGGGTGCGGCCGGGGGCCACCTTGTGGAGAGAAAGCCGGGCAGGCCCGAGGAGTCCTTCGGGCCCACGAGCACCCTCCAGCCGGTCGCCTCCTCGGTCTCCCCCGAGAGGCGTGCGGCAAGGCCGGGGAGGACCAGGTACCGGTGGTCCACCGCGCGTTCGAGCTCCGCGGATTTCACGGCATTGGCGATCGTCACGGCGGTGAGGTAGCGGCCTGCCACCGCCGACTCCACGCTGATCCCCCCCGTGTCCACCACCAGCAGGTGGCAGTCCACGTGTCCCCCCTTCAGGTCCGATTCCACCGTGAAGAAGGTCAGGGCATAGTTGGTGGTGACGATGATGGGCGAGGACCGGCCCGGGCTCCCGACGGCCTTGAGACCGGCCTCGACAGAGACCGGCCGGCGGGGATCGGTGTACAGGTTGAACCGCCAGATCAGCTGGGGGAGGAGGGTCCACCCCTCCAGGCTGTGCATGACCAGGAGGTCGGCATAGCGGGTGAGGAGGAGGGCGGCAAGGCAGGCCTCCTTCCACTGCACCAGTTCGGGGGCCATCTCCTCCCCAAGCCAGGCGGCCATGGGAACGCCCAGGAGGGGGTAGCCCAGGAGCCCGTCGCTGCCCTCGAAGGCTGCCCTGCGGATGTCGGTGAAGGACTGGATCGTGGCCGCAAGGCCGCTGTCAGGGAAGGTGCCCGGGTCCAGCACCAGGTCATCGATGCCGCAGGCCCGGAGGGTCCGGACCAGGCTGCGGAGGAGGGCGACATCTCCCGGCGCGGTGGCAACCAGGGGACACTGGTGGGAGAGGGTCAGGTCAGCCATGGCCTTCCAGTTCCCCTCTGTGGCGCCGTAGAGGAGCGGCCGTTTCCCCCCTACCTCCTCCAGGGCCGCGGCCATCACCGCAGGGTCCAGGGTGCAGAGGACCAGGGGGTGATCCGTGAGGGAAACAACCTGGGCGACCGCCCGCCGGAAGGTCTCGGGATCGCCGGAGGCAGCCCGCACGGCGATGGCATCCGGGGAGAGATCCCGGCCGATGTACTGGTACGAGAAGGAGGAGATGGCCTTCACACGGGCTTCCCGTTCCCTGTCGGAGAGGGTGTCGGCCACGTCGATGGCGATGGGGGTAGGGTGGTGGTAGGTGAACTCGTGCCGCTGCAGGACGTACTTCCCGCCGGCCACCACTGCGCGGTCACCGGTGCCGATGGTGACCGCCCGCACCGGCGGGGCCAGGAGGAGGGAGAGGGCGGCGTACGCCTGCGCCGCCTCCGGCAGGAGGATCGGGGGGCACGCCTCGGGGAGCACCTCCCGGTTGACGAGGCGCGTGGCAAAGGCCATGCAGTTCGTCTCCCCGCACTCCCCGCAGTTCGTCCGCGGGAGCTGCTGGTACACCTCGATGGGGCTCACCTCCCGGATGGACTTGCGGTGTGTCTCGGCCATCCCCCGTTCACCCCTGGATCTGCACGGTGGTCCAGCCCCCGTAGCGGCCGGTGTCCGGCGCCGCCAGGCGGTGGATCTCCCCTGCCATCTCCCGCACAGTGCGGATGGCGGCCGGGTGCATCATCATGAAGAGGTCCACCCCTGCCAGGAGAAGGATCAGGGCATTCAGCGTCTCCCAGAGGGGCCCCCGTACCTCCGGCGGCCCGTAGGCGGGAGCCAGCTGCATCCATGCCTCGCGGGCAGCCCAGGCGTTCGTGCACCCGGAGGCGGTGGGATGCGAGAGCTCGGGATCCCCCATCAGGGCATCGTGGCGTGCCCGCTCGTGGATCGTGAAGGAGTACTCCAGGCCGTAGCCCAGGGCAACGGTGGTGAGGTCCATCACGATGCTCTCCGGCGGGAGATAGTCATAGAGGCGCCGGTTCAGTTCCCGGGCGCTGTTCAGTTCCAGCGGGGAAAACGCGATCACCCGGTGCCCGTGGTCCTTTGCCGCCCGGGCCACCACCTCCAGGGTCCGGGCCTCCGCCATCTCGTGGGTCACCGAGTTCAGGAGCAGCCGCTCCCCGTCAGCCATCTCCGCCACCTCCTGGAAGGTGGCCGCGTCTTTCCTCGGGTCCCCGCAGCCCCCGATGATCAGCGGGACATCCACCGCCTGGAGCACGGCCTCCACCGTCCTCGCCGCGGCGGCGGGCGAGGTGTTCCGGATCAGGGGATCGGTGGAGAGGAGGTGGACGGTGACCATCTCGGCACCGTACCGGTCCACCAGCCGCTTCGCCCATTCCCCTGGGTCGTCCAGCACGTCCTCCACGTGCCGTTTCAGGGCCTTCGGCAGGGGGACCCGGTAGTCGAAGACGTCCATGGCAACGACGGGGGGATGGGGCGGTGGCGACTCGAGCCCGGTGTACGCCGGCGTTGCGGCCCCCCCGATGGTGACCGTCTTCCCCCGGGTTCCGCCCTCGGCCTTCGTTGCCCCCAGGATGACCTCCCGGATCCGGGCAGTGTATCCTGTCCGCACCGGCGCAAACGTCTCCCGGATCAGCTCCTGCGGCCGAGGTGGGACGGGTGCCGCCGCCACGGACCCGCAGCCGGCGGCGGGAGCCCCCGGTGCCCCCAGCGGGATGAAGAGTTCCAGGTCGCCGATGTCCAGGCTCACCTCCTCCAGCTCCAGCTGCTTCACCTGGGCAAGCATCTCCCGGATCCCGGGGAGCATCTCCAGCAGCGCCTCGACGCCCCGTTTCCGCGGTTCCTGCTCCGGTGCCATCACCGGGCCCCCTTCTCGTCCTTCCGGGGATTCACCGGCTGGATGATCACCCGCTCGGCATGGATCCGGGCGTTCTTGAAGATGATCCGGATCCCCCCGGCGGTCACCGGCAGGTCGCCGGCCGAAAAGACCGTGGTGGCGGCCCCTCCCGTTCCTGCCGGTGCCTCCCCGGCGGTCCAGCGTGCCCTCACCGGGTGCTCAGCCCTCCCGAGGAACGCCTTCAGGTCCGGGACGGTCTTCGCCTCCTCCTCGCTGGCGATGCGGTCACGGACCTCCCCGGGGATATAGTCCCGCAGCCGGTCCTTCAGGTCCTTCGGCATCCAGACAACGCGGCCGTAGCCCCCGTCGGCCTGGAGGAACTTGGGGGACCGCATGTACTCGATGGAGATACCGTGGAACCCGTCCACCTGCCGGCCGCCCGCCGTCGAGTCGGCCATGGTGGAGAAGGGGAGGCCGTTCACCGTCACGTCCTTGTAGCCCCGGTCCACGATCCCGAAGCCCTCCACCTCCGGGATGTAGAAGGCGATGGCCTCGAAGCAGCCGCATGAGGTGTGGGGGTACCCGAAGCCCGTGTACAGCCAGACCCGGTGCACCGATCCCATGGACCCCTTCTTCGCCGCCTCGTTCACGCCCGTATACTCGCCCTTCACCGGGTCGGTGCATTCGCCCTTCGCGATGGGGTAGATCGATCCCTTGGGGTCGATCCGGGCCGCGGCCCTGCCGTCGAACCAGGAGATGGCCCCGCAGTTGGGAAACCGCTGGGGGGTGATGATGCAGATGTGGCTGGGGGCAAAGGACTGGCAGAGGGCACAGGCGTAGAAGGTGTCCACCTCCTCGTCCGTGAGTCCGCGGGCCCGGGCGTCCCGGGCATCGTAGATCCTCCGGGCCTCCGGCGCCATCTCCGCCACCTTCGACGGCTCCGTGAGGAAGGTCACCTGGATCCGGTCGATAATCGGGAGCTCGGACTGGAAGAGGCGGACGAGCACTTTCCCGATGGGGACCAGGGAGGTGAGGCCCTTTTTATAGGACTTTTTCGAGATGCGGATCCAGATGTCGTAGCGCTGGTTCAGGTGCATGACCCCTTCGATGTAGTTGCAGTACTCGTGGATCCGGCGCTCGAAGACCCCTTCCAGGTCCTCTTCCAGGGCCTGTCCCGCCACCTCCACAAGGATCCCCACCGGGTAGCTCTTTCCTTCCTCCATCTCCGGAAGATCCGGGCCGTCAACGGAGACCTTCCCCTGCTCCACCCGGTCCATCTCCCGCACCCGGACCAGCTCGAACTTGTCCGGGATGTCGGGCCCGCCCAGCTCCACCTGCATATCCTTCCTGCGGATCCGCTCGCCCTCGTGGACCAGTCCTACCTCAACCGGGATATCGGAGAACATCTCCATATCGCCCTCACTCCTCGAAGTGCTCGATGAGTGCCCCCAGGTGCTCGGCCCATTCCTCCTCGTTCAGGTTCGGGAAGGAGAGGGATGCCTGCGGGTGGTACACGTTGTCGATGGTAATGGTCTTCACGTGGGGGGCAAAGTGCTTGAGCCCCGAGAGCACGGTCCAGGCCATGGAGTACGGGAGGCCGATGAGGAGCACGAGATCGCTCCCGCCCTTCCCGTCGATCCCCGTCCAGGCGGGATCCGCAAGCCGGTTCGCCGCGTCCATCACCGGCATGCAGGCTGCCGGGGGGTGGTGCCGCTGGTTCAGGGCAGCCGCGGCCTTCCCCGACGCGATGACGGGGAGGGAGGCGGCCGTGGAGAGCCGGATCACCCAGTCGATCAGGGG
>JAJRDC010000214.1 GCA_028678635.1 Methanomicrobiales archaeon | reverse complement strand
CCGCCATGTGGGTACTGCACCCCACCGGTACCTGGAGCGAATGGGCGTTCCTTGTCATCGCCGCGCTCCTCCTCTACGTCCTGATCCGTGCCTCCACGGGCCCGCTCCGGGAATCGGAGGCAAGGTACCGCACCCTGGTGGAGCAGGCAGGGAGCATCATCCTCACCATGGACCCGGAGGGAAAGATCACGTTCTTCAACCGTTACGCCGAGCAGATCTTCGGATTCCCCCGCAGCGAGGTCCTGGGTGAGAGTGTCATCGGGACCATCGTCCCGGCGAGCGAGAGTTCCGGGCGGGACCTGGACCAGATGATGCAGCAGCTCCTCTCCACACCGGGACGGTTCCTGAAGAACCGGAACGAGAACGTGACCGCCGACGGGAAACGGATCACGGTGCTGTGGACCAACCGGACGATCCCGGATCCGAATGGCATTGGTTCGGTGCTCTCCGTCGGTACGGATCTCCCGGATGAGCCCCCTGCCCCTGAGGAACCCCCGGCCGCCGAGGATGACGATTCGATCTTCTTCTGACCGGACCTCCCGGGATCAGGGCAGCGGCCCTGAGGTCACCACCCGGACCGGAAGGAAGAAGAGCAGGGGCAGGACCAGGAAGAGCAGGAATCCCACCATCCAGGCCAGGAAGGCGGCGGCCAGCGCCCGGCCGCTGCTCATTGAATGCAGCACTTCGATCCCGAAGATCAGGATCACGATCGCCCAGAGCGCACCGGCAATGAGGCCCACCAGGGGGATCCATCCCAGGAGCAGGATGGGGATAACGGCATAGAACACCGCCTTCACGGTCTGCTCCAGCCCCTGCCGGCCGCCCAGGGCATACACAAAGAGGTGCAGCCAGGCCGCTTTCACCACCATGGCGATAAGGCAGAGGATCACGAGAACGAGGATCCCCACAAGAAGTGCCGCAAGGGTGGACCCGGATGCCAGGAACCCTGAACCCGTGACCAGCGGCGCCAGCGGCCCGAAGAGGATGCCGGGTGACAGGAGGATACTGATCCCGGTGAACAGCACTGCAAAAAGAACGACCAGGGGGATGAGGGTGAAGGCCGCGACCGAGAGGGGCTCGTTCCTGACCTCCTGGAAGGCTTCGCGAGGCTTCAGCAGGAACCGGGGGATCCGGCAGAGGGGGCAGTCTGTCATACCCGTACCTGGTTTCCGGGCATAATGAAATCGCAGCATCCCCGGTACGTATCCGCTCCCGTACCGGGAAGCGGGCCAGGCCGGGAATTCCTCCCGTGAAGAGATGATGGACCATCCGCAGGATGAATGCGATTCCGCGTTCTTCACCGCTCCGACCAGCCCTTCCCCAGCCCCTTCACCCTCTTCACGACCTTGGTCACCGCGTGGATGCCGGGGTGCGTCCTCTGGTAATGGATGCGGGCTGATCCCAGTACGGCCAGGAACTCCTTCGGGGTTTCAAAGGGTTCGAGGTCCATCCAGGTCCGGGCCAGTTCCATGGGCGTATGGGCATCGGATCCGGCGGTGACGGGCAGCCCCCGTGCCAGGGCATATTCCACGGCGGCCAGGTTATCGGCATCCCTCGTGTTCCGTCCGTTGTAGCCCTCAATGGCATCGATGCGGCCGGAGAGCGCATCAAGGAGGGGCTGGCGGAGCACCCGGGACCGGTAGGTGCAGAACGGGTGAGGGACCAGCGTGAGGGCCCCCTGGTCCCGGATCAGGTCCACGGTCTCCTCTGCAGAAAGAGCCGGCGGGATCTCCTCGTTCAGAAACAGGCCGATAATCTCCCCGCTGGCGGAGGTGATCTCCATGGCGGGAATCTCCGGAACCTCGGCCTGTATCCCGCGGAGCGCCCGGATGAGGGCCAGCGAACCCCCGAGAGCGTCATGGTCGCAAACCACGGAGAGGATCCGGTGCCGCTCCCAGCACCGGACCAGGGAGCCGATGGGGATCGCCGAATCGGCGGACCAGGTGGAATGGACGTGGAGATCGATGAGTATCCGGTCACCTGCCGCAGATTCAGACGGGAGAAGAGGGGGCTGGTGCGTGGACATCATGCAGGGAAAGGATGCTGTGGGTACAAAGAATGGGGAGAGGGGAAAGATAAAGGAAATCCGGGAAGGGGCCCCTGACGGGACGGTTGTCCGTGAGAGTTGATTACCAGTGAGACGCTCCCGGGAGCTCACCGCCCCCGCCGCCACGCCAGAAGGGGTATTGGGCCATGATCTGTCGGCAGTTCGTGATTGTTGATGACTACTGGGGGACGCTCTCGGGGGCTCGCTGCCCCCGCCGCGTGGGCATCCCCCGTCGGTTTTCTGGCACTGGTGATACATCCTGTACCACTCACCGACGTGGCAAGGACATCCTCATCGGGGGAGTGTCTGGGAGGGGGCGAAGTCCCCTCCCGTACGATACCAGAAAAAGTGACCGAATGTGGAAGGCCGGGGAGGCGCCGACGCGGCGGGGGGCATCGGATGCCCTTATCCCTCTCCAGGTAAGAGTGAGTACCGCGAAGGCCGGTAGTATGAAGCTCGGCGTGCTCTTCTCGGGCGGGAAGGACTCAACGTTT
>JAJRDC010000103.1 GCA_028678635.1 Methanomicrobiales archaeon | reverse complement strand
GGCGGGATGGAGACCCAGGCCATCACCGAGCTGTACGGGGAGTTCGGGTCAGGGAAGAGCCAGATCGTCCACCAGATGGCGGTGAACGTCCAGCTCACGGAGGATCAGGGCGGCCTCTCCGGATCAGCCATCTACATCGACACCGAGAACACCTTCCGGCCGGAGCGTATCGAGCAGATGGTGAACGGGCTTCCCGGCGACGTTCCCCCCCTCCAGGAGTTCCTGGACCACATCCACGTGGCCCGGGCCCATACCTCTGACCACCAGATGCTGATGATCGACACCGCACGGGAACTGGCCAACGAGCTCCGGTCCAGCGATAAGCCGGTCCGGATCTTCATCGTCGACTCACTCACCGCCCACTTCCGGGCCGAGTACGCCGGCCGGGGCACGCTGGCCACCCGCCAGCAGAAACTGAACCGGCACATGCATGACCTCTTCCGGCTCTGCGACGAGCACAACGCCGTCGGTCTCGTCACGAACCAGGTGATGTCCAACCCTGCCGTCTTCTTCGGCGACCCGACGAAGCCCATCGGGGGGAACATCGTGGGCCACTGTGCCACCTTCCGGCTCTACCTCCGGAAGAGCAAGGGCGGGAAGCGGATCGCCCGCCTGGTGGACAGCCCCAACCTGCCCGAGGGCGAGGCCACCTTCATGGTGGAACAGGCCGGCCTCCGGCCCGTTGCGTAGGGCGGCGAATACTCCCTCTTTTTTTCTGGATTGCACCTGTCCGGTTTCATCCCGTTTCCGGATACTGCTGTACACGATTCCGGAGATTCAGATGCCGGTCCTTGCAGCGGGAGGGGGCACACCCCCTCCCGGGCCCTCCCCCGTGAGGATAATTGCTCGTTTGGTGAGCGGGAACCGATGGACCCGGAATCCGGGAAACCGAGGGGGACGCCCACGCGGCGGGGGCAGAGTCCCCAGGAGCGTCTCACCAGTACTCGGAGATGGGATGAGACCGGCAGGCCGGCATACATCGCAATCATTGAAAGGGAACGGCATGGTCTTATGTCAGGTGAAACGAACTAACGTGTCAGGAGAGATCCAATCTGAAAAACACGGCTGATGACACACACATCTTCCTCAGGGCGCTCGCGTGCGACCTGGACGGCACCCTCACCGGCCCCGACCGGCGGATCAGCCTCCCGGCCATGGACTGCCTCCGGGGCCTGATCCGGACGGGGGTCCTCGTGATTCCGGCCAGCGGGAACACGGTCTGCTTCATGGACGCGTTCGCCCGGATGCTCGGGTCCGACGGGACCCTCATTGCCGAGAACGGCGGGGCATACCGGATCGGGTTCACCGGGCCGGTCCGGGTCTTTGGCGAACGGAGCCTTGCCTGGGATGCCTTCCACACGGTGGAACGCCATTTCGCAGGGAAGGGGAAGGCCCTGGAGCTCTACAGCCCGAACTACCGGTTCTCGGACGTGGCCTTCGCCCGTACCGTTCCTGTGGAAGAGGTGCGGTCAGCGCTGGAAGGGATCGCCGTCCAGGTGATTGACACGGGGTTTGCCATCCACCTGCAGTCCACCGGGATCAGCAAGGGAAAGGCGCTCCGGGCCCTGGCCGGCGAACTGGGACTCCCCCTGGAGCAGGTGATGGCGGTGGGGGATTCGGTGAACGACCTGGAGATGATCCAGGTTGCCGGGATCGGGGCAACGGTTGCGAACGGCCATCCCTCGGTGAGGGCGGCTGCGGATATGGTTGCGGAAAAGAAGTACGGCGATGGGTTTCTTGAGGCGGTACGGCGGTATCTTCCCTACTTCTTGGAGAGGTAGCGGTCCACGACGATATAGTCCTTGATGTCCTTCACTGCCTCGAATGGGATGAACATCCGGTCCCCGTCCATGCGGTACCCCTCGGCGTTGAAACTGGGATCCGGTACAACAATGAGGTCTATCACTTGGCCCGTCTCGAAATCCACCATCACGTTTCGGAGCGTGCCGATGAGCATCCCATCATTGCTCATCACCTTCTTCCTCGAGAGGTTCCGGGACAGTATGAGACTCATATACACACAATGGTTGCTTATTCATATTTAAAATATTTGAAACCCGTGCTGACGGAGAATTCGGGGATTCCGCCTGCGCGGGGAACGTTTCCGGTGGACTCCTAGTGGAGCAGATCCCAGGCCATCCGGAGATCCTCTTCCGTCACGGTCTTTCGCCCCGCGTGGGTGGAGAGCTTCACCGCCTCCCGGGAGAGGACGAGAGCGTATTCTTCCAGGAGCCTGGCGAGGGTCTCCCGTGCATCGGCACTGACCCGCTCGGCTCCCGCCTTCTTCATCAGCCTGCCCATCAGTGAAAGGGGTATCTCAGTCATGGGTTCTCCTGCCCCCGGCCCGGCCCGCGCCGGGAGCTGCGAACAGCATGGGGGGCGCCGGCGTAAATACTTGCGTTCCGGTCCATCGCCGAAGTTACAGGGACGGGAAGAGCCCGATCACGTCTGACTGGGTCAGGATCCCGACGGGGACGCCCGCCTCCACGACAATGAGCCGTCCTATCTGCCGTTCCTTGAACTGCCGCACCACCTCGTAGAGCCGGGTGGAGGCATCAGCATACACCACGTCAGTGGTCATGACAGAGGCCACGGGGGCGTCCAGATCCCTGCCGTGGGTCAGGCCCTTCGCGATGTCGGTCAGGGAGACGATCCCGCGGAGCGTCCCGTCTTCCACGATCGGTGCACCGTGGATGTGGTGTTCCGTGAAGAGCCGGAGGGCATCCCCGAACGTGGACCGGATGCCCAGGACGAGGAGGGGCGAGGACATGTAGTTCCTCACCGGCTGCTTGGGAAGGGAAAGCATCTCGGTGATGGAGAGTACCAGGGACTGCTGTACCTCGTCCTTGCCGATCACCTCGCCCCGGAGGATCAGCTTGTTCACCGGCGTCGGGCCCACGGTGATCTCCTCCCCGATCTCAAAGGCCTTCACGCTGCCCACGAGCTTGATCACCGCGTGGCAGAGGTCCGGGTGGCAGAGGGTGACAAAGTCCACCTCCGTGACCCGAATCCCGGGGACCGGTTCCCCCTTCCGCATCACCGGAACCGAGGCCTCCTGGTCCAGGTTGGAGAGGTTCAGCTCACGGTAGGCAAGGGCAGTCGGATTGTACCCCCCTTTCGGCCCCGGCACGCCATCCACGAGACCGATGGCTTTCAATGCCTGCATCTGGTTCCGGACGGTGCCGGGGTTACGCTTCAGCACGTCGGCGATCTCCTCCCCCTTGATGGCATGCGAGTGCTGGTGGTAGAGGGTAATGAGGGTGATCAGAATCTCCTTCTGGATCAGGGAGAGATCCATAATGATTAATCATATCAATTCCATATATACATTCGGTTATCTGACGTGGAACTTGAGAAGATCCCCACCGTGCCCACGGCGGACGAGCTCCTGGACCGCTCCCTCCGGCGGGCCGCGGCACGGATGCGGGAAAAACGGGGGAGCCCGGTGAAACGGGGTTCCCGGAAGGGGGCTTCCCATGCCAACGAGGAGTTCATCCGGGCGGTCGGGGCATCGCTCCATGACCGGCTGGTCCGGATCATCTCCTCCTTCCCCGAGTTCGATGCCCTTCCGCCCTTCTACCGGGACCTGGCGGACGCCCTCTGCGGGATCGAGAAGATCCGGATGAGCCTGGGTGCCCTGGGGTGGGCAGCGAAGCAGTCCCGGCGGCTGGGATCCCTGCTGGGGAGGGAGGCCCGGGCGTCCGGGGATTCCCCCACGGTCCGGAAACGGGCCGTTGCCCGGCTCTCGTCTGTCGTCCACCAGGTGGACGGGGACCTCCGGTTTCTGAATACCGTGAGGAACCAGCTCCGGGAGCTCCCCGAGCTCTCCGGTGAGTTCACGGTGGTGGTGGCCGGCTACCCCAACGTGGGGAAATCCTCCTTCATCCGCCAGGTCTCCACCGCGGATCCGCGGGTGGCATCCTACCCCTTCACCACCCAAGGGGTCATGATCGGGCACCGGGCCGTCGGCAGGGACCGGGTCCAGTTCGTGGATACCCCCGGCCTCCTGGACCGGGACCCGGCGGAGAGGAACTCCATCGAGCGGCAGGCCCTCTCGGCCCTCATGCACGCGGCCCACGTGGTGCTCTTTATCCTGGATGCGAGCGAGGCGTGCGGATACCCGCTGGAGAGCCAGAAGCGGCTACTCTCCGCGGTCCAGGGGATGGTGGAGGTGCCGGTGGTCCCGGCCGTAAACAAGGCGGACCGGAAGCGGGAGGAGGGCTACCTGAACATGTCCACCGTCACCGGTGAAGGAGTGGACGCGGTGCTGGAAGCGGTGTTCAGAACACGGGCAGCCAGACCCACTGCCCGCTGACCAGGCACCCCAGCAAAAATCCCAGTATTGCCCCGCCGTTCAGGAGCGGGAGCCCTGCCTGGGGTTTTCCTTTCCCCACCGCCCGGAGGAGGAAGACGAGGCCGGCAAGGGAACCGAGCATGGCCCCCACCACCGGGGCCGTGAAGATGGCCCCGCCGCTGTCCAGGAACACCATTGCCGACACCACCAGGATTGAGGGCATGATCAGGTCCCCCATGCCGATGATGAAGGCCCCGCGCTCCTGCCTCTCCTCCCCGATGGCCACCCCCTCCTTGATGAAGGAGTAGTCCCGGCGGCGGGGCACCACGAAGAGGATGGGGGCCCGCTCCGTGAGCACTCCCTCGGCCAGGGTGATCATGTGCTTGGTCCGGTACACGGCGATGGCGTCGTAGACGGCGAGCAGCACGAGCAGGATGAGGACCGGGATGATGGCGAGGGAGATGCCGAAGATGGAGGCCACGCCGGCGGCGAGGAGGATCCCCATGCTGTCGATGATGTACCACTCCGGGAACCGGTAGAGGATCGCCGTGGCCACGAGGGCGAGGGCCAGCACCGTGATTCCCGCGAGCCCGAGCGACGGGGCAAAGTAGGCGATCAGGGCCCCGAAGACGTAGAGGAAGGTGAAGAAGAGGGAAATGGCGATGATGACTCCCAGGAGCTTCCTCACCCCGAACCGCAGCAGTGCCAGGAGGAAGAGGGTGAAGACAAGGAGGATGGCGAGGAATATGAAGGGATTCGCCACCGACGTGGGATCCTCGAAGGCCGCGACACCCGCCGCCTGGAGGGGGTGGGAGAGGAAGATGGCCAGGAGCTGGACCGCGATCATCATGGCCGGCATGGCCGCGAGGGGTACCAGGTTCCTGAGCTCCATGGAAGTCTCCGCTTCGTACAGGTACTTTAATACAGGTACTTTAATTAATGGGACTTCATTATCTAAAAGCATGGAGATTCGCAGCATCATCGGGGACGTGATCCTGGCCGTCGTCATGGTGGGCGCGACCCTCGTGCTCGTGCTCCGGCTC
>JAJRDC010000234.1 GCA_028678635.1 Methanomicrobiales archaeon | reverse complement strand
ACCGGTGCGGTGCCGGAGTAAGCCGATCCCGGGCAGCCCCCTTTTATCTTTTCCGGAAACTGGGAGAAATCCTCTCCCGGTCTTTTTCTCTCGATACCACTGATGAGAGACACTCCAGGGCAGCTCCGCTCCAGGCTACGTGGGCGCCCCCGTGAGGGGGATGGGTAGATCATCGGTGGATTGCTGCAGTGAACTCACTTCGAAGAGTGAAACCACGGGGATTGGCTGTCCTCACAGGGGTAGGACCGGAAGGGGGCCTGTCCCCTCCCGTCACCATTCCCAGGAATCCAACCTTCTGTCAGGGGATGTTCCACCCCCCGGTCCCACTTCGAATGGTTTAACTCTTCCGGAGCGATACACCGGCAGGAAGGCCGGGCAGCATTATCGCGTCCCCGGCTTCATTGGTGAGGTTCATGGGTGACAAACTGCTGGACGGGAACCGGATGTTCCTCGAGACCGAGTTCACAAAACAGAAAGAGTACTTCCAGAAGCTGGCCCAGGGGCAGAGCCCGACCACCCTCTGGATCGGCTGCTCGGATTCAAGGGTCGGCCCAGAGCGGATCACCGGATCCCGGGCCGGTGAGATCTTCGTTCACCGGAACATCGGGAACGTGGTGGCGGTGAACAGCATGTCCTTTGCGACGGTGGCCGAGTACGCCATCAACCACCTGAAGGTCAAGGAGATCGTCGTCTGCGGCCACTCCGACTGCGGGGCCATGAAGGCGCTTGCCGCCGGAAAGGAGGGGGGAGATGCCTTCATCCCGCTCTGGCTGAACAACGCCGCAGAGGCAAAGCAGCGGGTGGAGAAGAAGGGTGCGCCCGCGGGGGAGAAGGAGATGAGAACGGCCCTCGAGAAGGAGAACGTCCGGCTCCAGCTGGAGCACCTGCGGGCGTACCCCCTGGTGAAGAAGGCGATTGCGGAAGGCCGTGTGACGGTCCGGGGCCTGTACTACGACCTGGCCACCGGGATCCTCTCAGAGGTTACCTGAGGTCCCCAGCAGCGGTGCGATCTCCCGGATGATCCGGGTGGCGGAGATCCTCCCTATGGAGGTGACCCTGCCGTTCACGAGAATCATCGGGACGGGCGGGTGGCGGGCTTCGATGATCTCACGGATCCGGTCCGGGACCCCGCCGTCCAGGAGCGTCACGATGACCGTCACGCGTTCACCGTAGATCCCGGTCAGGTACTCGCGGAGGCTCCCGACGGCAGCCAGGAACTGCCCGGTCGGGTAACAGGAGGAGAGGCCACAGGTCCGGTCGCCGTCGCAGGGGAACGGGCCGCACTCCGACGCCCGGTACCCCACAATCTCAATCACCACGGGATCAGCCATGCAGGTACCCGGGGGAACCCGGGCAAGAAGAAGATTTGCGTCCCTCCGTTCCGTGGAAGCGGGTACCCGCCCCCTTTTTTACCCGGAACGTGCAATACTTGCTCGACAGCAATCCTCTTTCGGGTCAGGCGGCGGAGGATCCGGTGCGGTGGCAGGTGCGCATGGCTCCATGAGTTTCTTTTCCAGGAAGATGGATATCGAACGCATGACCCGGGAGGGGGATGTCCTGGCGGAACGGGGGATGTATGCCGAAGCCCTGGCCGTCTTCAGCCGGGCGCTGGAGCATACCCCTGATGACTGGGAACTCTGGTTCAGGAAGGGCCTGGTCCAGAAGGAGATGGGGCAGCTGGAAGGTGCGCTGGAATCCTTTGAGAAGGCACTCTCCCTCTCCGGTGACCAGTCGCAGGGCTGGTACCAGAAAGGGATCGTCCTCTCCCGGCTGGGCCGGCTGGAAGAAGCACTCCCCTGTTTCGACCGGATCATTGCGTTGAATCCCGCTCAGGCGGTGATCGCCTGGTACGAGAAGGGGGTCAACCTGGGAAAACTGGGGCGGTACGAAGAGGCACTTGAGTCCTGGGACCAGGCCATCCAGAAGGATCCCAGGTACGCCGTGGCATTCTACAGCAAGGGGATCGTCCTCTCGTTCCTGGGGAGGCACGAGGAGGCGCTCGCCTGTTTCGACCGTGCCCTGGAGGTGTACCCGAGGAGCGCGGATCTCTGGTACCAGAAGGGCCTCGCCCTGGTGCAGGTGAACCGCCATGACCGGGCGCTGAAGAGCTTCGAGATGACCCTGTCCATCGATCCCCGGCACGTCGACGCCGGTATCGAGATGGGGACTCTCCTTGAACGGCTTGGCTCGTACGAACGGGCCATCTCCCTCTACGACCGGGTGCTGCGTGTCGAGCCGAATAATCCCCGGGCCTGGTACGAGAAAGGGACAACACTGCATAAGATGGGAAAGCATGACGATGCCCTGGCCTGCTTTGACCGGGCCCTCGCCCAGAACCCGGAGAACCTCATCGTCCTCTTCAACCGGGGAATGGTGCTCGTCTCCCTGGGGAGAACGTCCGAGGCCATCCGGTCCTTTG
Organism: Methanomicrobiales archaeon; assembly: GCA_028678635.1. The sequence continues at coordinate 3,165 of JAJRDC010000234.1, read as the reverse complement.
ATGCGGCCCTCGCCGTCGAAGAGGTGCCGGAGATCAGAAAAATCCGGGACGCCCTGGCCAGCTCGGTTTAACTACCCAATCCCATTCATAGGCCCCCTTCCAATTCCTGCAACGGGGGATTACCTTTAACGTGTCCAGGCTGGCAGGGGAATACCATCAGACCCACGGGTGTGCAGCGGATCGGGGTCAGCCGTGAGGGATGACCCCCATAGAAGAGTGCGGGACACCCCCTCCCTGCAACCGGTCTGGTAACGAGGATGGGTTATGGTCTCAATCGTTGAAGATCTGATGAAACAGGTGGCGACGGGCGACAACCTCTCCGCCATCAGCAAGGCAGTGGGCGGGGATCAGAACGCAGTGAAATCGGCCCTCGGGATGGGGCTGCCCCTGATCGTGGGTTCCATGGCCAACAAGGCTGCGACACCCGGCGGGGCAGACATGCTCATGAAGACGCTCTCCCAGACGGGGTCCAGCAACCCCATGGACAACCTGGGAGGGTTCCTGGCAAATCCCCAGGGTGCCATCGGTGCCACCATGGTGACCAGCCTGCTGGGGAGCCAGATGACCGGGATCCAGACCGCCATCTCGCAGAAAACGGGACTGCCACCGGCCATCGTTGGCAAGGTCCTGGCCATCGCAACGCCCATTGTCATGGGCTATGTCAGCAAGATGTTCATGGGGAAGAAGGTGGACCAGGCCGGCCTCTCGAGCCTCCTTGGGGACCAGGCAAAAATGGCCCTTGCCTCATCACCCGATGCCGCGAACATGGCCAAGCAGCTCATGGCGAACCCGGAGGTCCAGAGCGGCATCGTGGGCTCGCTGAAGAAATTCCTGAAAGGCTGATCGCCTTCAGCCTTCTTCTGATCCTTTTTTCTCGTCGGGTGAAGTATTCCCCCAAAGAGAGGGCTCCACCCGGACAACGGCGACTGCGCTTCTCGTGGAACTGCCTACAGTCCCGGAACAGGTGCCGGAAGTACCTACAGGAAAAGGGGGATGGGCGGTATTAGCGCCGCTTCATCATCAGCTCGAAGTCCTCCAGGAGCGCCTGGAGATCCTCCTCGTGTTCCACTTCCTGCTGGAGGATGGTGAGGACGACGTTGTAGGTGACCGGGTCCTTGTCCTTCGTGATGCCCAGGAGCTTGTTGTAGACCGTGATGGCGCACTGTTCCCCCTTGATGTTCTGCTCCAGCACGTTCTTCACAAAGGGATCCGCGGGTGCATCGTAGCCGCAGTTGGTGAGTTTCATCCACTCGGTCGGGGCGAGGGGCGGGGTTCCGCCCAGCTGGATGATCCGGGTGGTGAGGAGCACGGCATGGTTCAGTTCCTCGGTGGCATGCAGGGTCAGCTCGGCGATGACCGCCTCCTTGTTGGGGCCCCGCACGATCTTGGAGCCGATCCAGTACTGGTAGTAGGCCAGCCACTCGTCCGAGAAGGCCCTGTACAGCAGGCCCAGCAGTTCCTTCACATCCATGCCGACAATGGTGGTTCCTTTTGTTCCCATCTAAAGTTCACCTCAATTCCGATCCTACCTCTCTCTCACACGGTCCGATAATGGTTCCCCTGCGGCGTCCCTGACCCCTCAGTCCGTGACAGCCCGGACGACGGCCATGGCGGCAATCACCCCGGCGATCACAAAAGCGAGGAGCACCAGGAGATCGATAGCCTGGCCCGCCATCAGGTACGGGGCCTGCAGGGGACCCTGGAAGGTGAGACCCAGGTTCCCCGCAACCGGGAGGTACACGGTCCGGAAGGCCAGGTAGCCGCCAATGGCCCCTGCCAGGATGGCGCCCGCGACGAGGGGCAGGTGAAGGACCTTCATGGCTCCCCGACCACCTCCCGACGCATCAGGGCGCGGGGGGCATGTCCTTCTCGTAGATGTGCACCGGCTTCGGGAAGACCCCGGGCCGGGCATCAGTCATCAGGCTGGTGTAAGAAAGGATATGGACATGGTACTCCAGGTAGCCCCTGATGAAGTCCGAGAGCCCCCGGCTCCTCCTCCCAAGAATAAGGATCACAAAGAACTGGACGATGGTGCAGAGGCCGGCCACGATGCCGTACACTGCTGCGACGATCCCTACCAGGATGCTGTACACGATGCGGACCAGGAGCTCCAGCCTCCCCGCCTTCTCCTCGTAGGAAAAGAGCTCCTTCAGAGGTTCCCCGGTTGAGTCCATAGCTGATCAATCAGGAGTCCGGGCGCTGTCCCATTAGTCTTTTCGTCCGATTGGACCGGTGAAATCCCGGTTCTCCGCCCGGGCGCTTCCCGGATTCCATCACTTTTTGAAAGGTGTCAGAGAGGTTATTACTATACAGGGAAGAGGGGACCGTATGGTATCGACTGTCTCGGTTGGGTTAGCGTTCATCGTCGCACTGATCGTCTCCACGATCATCATCTACGTCATCACAAAATTGTTTGGTCAGTCAGAAGGGATCATCACAGCAATCATCGCTGCCCTTACAGGCACGGTGATCTACACGATCGTCCTGTACCTGCTGGGGAACGGGTTTATCGCTGCATTCATCGCGGGGATCGTCTGGCTGGTAGCCCTGCAGTTCCTGTACGGTATCGGCTGGATCAAGGCCCTGCTTATTGCCGTGATCGTGTGGATTGTGACAACCGTCATCAGCCCATTCCTGCCCACCCTCGCCGGGCCGGTCTGAGAGCAGAATCGCCGATCATCCAGCGGGAGGAATATTCCCCGGTCTGAGGGAGGGCACGGGAATCCCCCTCTCAACATCCCGATCCTCTTTTTCTCCCTGAGTATTCATCCCCTGTGCAGGTAGGTACGATAATGACGGAATATCAGTACCCTCTCGCGGTATCTACCCCAGTGAAGATTGGCGTGAATGGAGCGCTTGCATAGACTCCGGGATCCTGGCCGTTCACATGGCACTTCCAGCCCACACTATATCATCCTCTGCACCCGTACAGTGACCTCAGGAAACAACCTCCATGCCCCGCAGTGATGAGCGCATCCGGACTGCCTTTCTCCTGAATCTTCTCTTTACCCTGATTGAGTTCGCGGGCGGGTTCCTGACCAACAGCCTCTCCATCACCGCGGACGCCTTCCACGACCTGGGGGACTCCTTTCCGCTCGGGCTGGCCTGGTATTTCGAGCGGATCGCCGCGAAAGGGAAGACCCCCCTGTTCTCCTACGGCTACCG
>JAJRDC010000240.1 GCA_028678635.1 Methanomicrobiales archaeon | reverse complement strand
GCGGGAGGGATGATGAGGATTCCGGCCGGTTGCACACCGTGAGGGAGGGGGCTCTCCGATTCGGTTCCCGTCCCGGGTGCGCGGCGGGCCCGGCCCGATTCTCTACCCATAAATACCCGGCCGTAACACTACTCAGCATGAGGGAGGAGAAGAACCGGGTCCGCCAGGTCATGCGGTGCAACCGGGAGGCGATGACCCCTGCGGAACGACGTGAGAGGAGCGAGCGGATCTGCAGCCACGTGCTGGCGCTCATCCCTGACCGTGAGACCGTGATGGTGTACTCGGCCAAGGAGCTGGAGGCGAACACGCTGCCCCTGATCCGTACTCTCCTTGCGCGGGGGAACCGGGTGATCGTCCCCATCATTGTGAAGGCCGACGTGAGTCTTCGGCTCTCCTACCTGGAGGATCCCGCGGTGCTCGTTCCCAGCACCTTCAACGTGCCCGAACCCATCGGGAACGAGATCCCGGCGCGGCCCGGGGACGTGGACACGATCATCCTCCCCATGCTCGGGTTCGATCGGAACGGCGGGAGGCTGGGCTACGGCGCCGGTTACTATGACCGGTTCCTTGCCCAGAATCCCCGGATCCGGAAGATCGGGATCGCCTATGCGTGCCAGGAGGCTGACCGGATCCCGGTGGACGGGAACGATATCCACATGAACTGCATCATCACCGAGGACGGGATTGTGTACTCGGATGGGGCGTGCTGAGGATGGAGATCAACGGCGCCGTGATCCTGGATACCTATGCCGAGGGCTTCATCTCCTGGGTCTCGCGGATCATCATCACCGCGGAGCGCAGGGAATGGGCCTACCGGGCGGCACGGGAGGCGACCGGCTTTGCCAGCTCGAAGATCGGGTGCCCCTGCGAGGCAGGGATCGAGGGCCCCCTGGCCCCGGAGGAGGCCCCGGACGGGAGGCCCGGAGTCTCGATCCTGATCTTCGGAGAGAAGAAGCAGATGAAGCTCCACGTCGCGGCACGGGTCTCCCAGTGCGTCCTCCCTGTCCCCACCTGCTCGGCCTACAACGGCTTCCCGGACGCCGGGTCCCGGTTCTACACCCGGATGCATTACTTCGGGGACGGGTACGAGGAGCGGTGCACCGTGGGCGGCCGGCGATGCTGGAAGATCCCAACAATAGAGGGGGAATACGTGGGGGAGGAGCGGTTCGGGACGGTAAAGGGTATCGCCGGGGGGAACTTTCTTGTCATGGGAAGGGACCGGCGGCAGGTCCTCGCCGCCGCCGAGGCGGCGGCTCAGACCATTGCCGGGATGGGGGGGGTGGCCTCCAGCTTCCCCGGCGGGATCGTGGCCAGCGGCTCCAAGGTAGGCTGCCGGAACTACCGGTTCCCGATGCCGGCCAGCACGAACGACGCCTGGTGCCCGGCCCTCGCAGGGACCGTTCCGGATTCGCAGGTGCCGACGGGGGTCACGGCAGTGTACGAGATCGTCTTCAACGGCGTGGACGAGACAGCCATCCGGCGCGCGATGGGGGAGGGGATCCTGGCGGCAACGGAAACGGGGAAGGTGACCCACATCGGGGCCTCCAACTTTGGCGGGAGGCTGGGGGAGTACCGGTTCGGCCTCCACGAGCTGTTCAGGTGACCGGGACTCCATGGCCGGAGGCACGGGAGAGCGATTGGTATCGGGGTGAGCCGGGTGCGGGATGACATGGAGAAGATCTACCGGACCGTTCCCCTGGAACGGATCCCCTGGCACAGCGATTCCCCCTCGGCGATCCTCGTGAATCTGGTCCGGACCGGGACGGTGGGCCCCTGCAGGGCCGTGGACCTGGGCTGCGGGGCAGGGACGAACGCCATCTTCCTGGCCGGGGAAGGTTTTGAGATGACCGGGCTGGACATCTCCCCCCGGGCCATCGAGATTGCCCGGGAGCGGGCGGCGGCGGCAGGTGCCCTGGTCACTTTCCTCGTGGCCGACCTCCTGGGGAACCTGGAAGGGATCCCGGAGGGATTTGATTTCGCCTGCGACTGGGAACTGCTCCACCACATCTTCCCTGAGGACTGGGAGAAGTACGCGGGAAATGTCCACCGCCTCCTCCGGCCGGGCGGGAAGTACCTGTCCGTCTGCTTCAGTGAAAAGGATCCCCAGTTCGGTGGAACGGGGAAGATTCGGAAGACGCCCCTCGGGACCACGCTGTACTTCTCATCCGAGGAAGAACTGCGGGACCTCTTCCGGCCCCTCTTTGAGGTACAGACGATCACAACCCGGGAGGTTGCCGGGAAGTACGGACCCCACCTTGCCGTCTGTGCTTTCATGGAGAAGCGATGAGGCGATCTGTCCTGCCCGGCATAGGGTATCATACGGGAGAAACCGGTGAATTGAATTCCGCTGGGATGGCACGACTCCAGGAAGTGCCGCGATGAAGCGACGGCTCGCCGTCATCCTGCTCCTCCTGCTGGCCGCAAGCCTCGCTCTTACCCTCGCAGCCTGGGCCTTCGGCATCTTCACCTTTGACCTGAGGGTCGCACTGTGGCTGCGGGGTGTGGAGACCCCGGCCTTCGAGGCGGTGATGGCGGCGATCAGCTTCCTGGGGGACGGGTGGATCCCGGTGGTCATCGTGCTCCTTGTGTCGGTGTACTGGGCCTTCCGGAAGGGATGGCTGGAGGCCGCCTTCGTGCTCGCCACCCTGAGTGCCGGGGTGCTGGCCGGGGTGCTGAAGGTCCTTGTGGGGCGTCCGCGCCCGCCCAGTTTCTCCCTGGGCGTGCACCTCCTGTTCCCTTCGTTCAACCAGTACTCCTA
>JAJRDC010000116.1 GCA_028678635.1 Methanomicrobiales archaeon | reverse complement strand
CATGTCCGCCCGGGGCGATACGGTGACAGGGGTGGGACATGGAACGCTGGTCTTCACGGCTGGGGTTCCTGCTGGCCGCCATCGGCTCGGCCGTGGGAATCGGCAACATCTGGCGGTTCTCTGCCGTGGTGGGGCAGAACGGAGGCGGTGCGTACCTGGTCCCCTACCTTCTCGCAGTCTTTGTCTGCGGGGTGCCCCTCCTTGCCCTGGAGATGGTGGCCGGCCGTCATTTCCGGGGGGACGTGGTGACCGTCTTCCATGCGGTCCGGCACCGGTTCCGGATCATCGGCTGGTTCATCTGCGTCGTTGTCTTCCTGATCCTCTCCTATTACCTGGTGATCACCGGCTGGACGCTGGCCTACCTGGTCTTTGCCCTGGGTGGTTCCGGTGTTTCCTTTGCCGGGTTCACCGGGTCCTTCCTTCCCCTCCTCTTCTTTTTCCTGGCGGCGCTGGCCACCGGGGGTGTCATCTCGCTGGGGGTACGGGCCGGTATCGAGCGGATCAACACATTCCTACTCCCCGTCATCTATGTGATCCTCGGCATCATGGTGGTGTATGCCCTCACCCTCCCCGGGTTCGACGAAGGGATCGCCTATTTCCTGACCCCGGACTTCTCGGTGCTGGGGGATCCCCGTATCTGGTCCGCCGCCTTCGGTCAGGCTTTCTTCTCGCTGTCGGTGGGGTACGGGATCCTCATCACCTATGGAGCATACATAGAGGGGGGAACCCGGATCGGCCAGTCATCCATGATCATCGCGGCAGCCGATACCCTTGCCTCGATGCTGGCAGGCCTCGTGATCTTCCCGCTGGTCTTCACGTTTGGCCTTCAACCGGCCATGGGAGCCCAGCTCGCCTTCGTTACCCTGCCCCGGGCATTTGACCTGATGCCGTTTGGCCGGATCTTTGCCGTGGCCTTCTTCTTCCTGCTCTTTGCGGCGGCCCTCACCTCCGCCATCTCCATGCTGGAGGTGGGGGTGGCATCGGTGGAGGGATCCTCGGGGCTTTCCCGCCGGCGGGTGACCGTGATCCTGACTGCCCTTGTCATCATCGTCGGGCTCCCGTCAGCGCTTTCCTACACAGGTGCCGCCCTGTCGGTGGGGGGGATCAGGATCCTGGATCTGATGGACGGGACGGTGGGCACCATGGCCCTTCCCGTCACCGCGCTCCTGATCGCCGTGGTCTTCACCTGGTATGCCGGACGGGGCCTCCTCGCGGAGGAGCTGGGATCCGAACCGGGATGGCTGAAGATGGTGGAGCCGGTGGCGAAATACCTGGCCCCGGCCGTCCTTGGTCTCATCACGGTGGCCCGGATCGCCTATGCTCTGGATTTCCCCGGCTGGCACTTCCTCCCCGGCATCCCCTACATCGGGATCCTGCTCCAGGGATCGGCTACGGTGCTTCTCCTCTCTCTCCTCGTACTCGTGGCAGCGATCCTGTGCGGCCTCACCGAGTGCCGCCGGTCGGATAAGGGATGAGATCCAGGAGATCCCGCGGCCGGCGGATCGTGTAGTGGGCAGGGATGTCCTCCGCCCGCGTCCCTGCAAAGCGGTCCCCGTAGGCTGCGTACACGGTGGTGAGACCCACGGCGCGTGCGGGGGCGATGTCCCGCCGGGGACTGTCCCCCACGGCCAGTCCCCGGACCGGACGGATCCCCACCTCCCTCAGCGCATGGAGGAAGGGTTCCGGCGAGGGTTTCCAGGTACCCGTGGATTCCGGGGTGACCAGGCAGTCGAAGAAGCGGGAGATCCCGGCCTTCTCCAGGCGGTTTGCGGCGTTCCTCCGGTTCGCATCCGTGACAATGGCAAGGGCAATCCCCCGCCCGTTACATGCTTCCAGGAGTTCCGGAACGCCGGGATAGGTTCTGGTGCACCGGAGCTTCACCTCCTCATAGATGGAGACGCATATCTCACCGGTTTCCCGGGACCGGATACCCTGGTCAGCGAGGAAGTCCAGGATGTTCCGGGGATCCTCGAAGCTATGGTCCTCCCTGAGGAAATAGGAGAAGAGATCGTCAGGATCCCCCTGTCCTGCCTCCCGGACAATGGCCCGGCATGCCTCCATCTTCGCATGGACCAGGTCGACAAGCGTGTTGTCCAGGTCAAAGAGGATCGCGAGCGGTGGTTCCTGCATCCCTGCCCCGGTGCGTTCCATCGGTTCCCCCGGCCGCGGCCGGCTCTCCTGCTCAGATATGGGTTACCTGGAATGATAGAGCATTCGCGGCGCGGGCTCCCTGCAGAATCATCCCAGCGGTGATCCCTGCGTTCTTCTGTCGCCTGCCCCCATGAGGTTACCGCACAAAGGTGCGGGAGGGGGGAAAGCCCCCCTCCCGGTCCCACCCCGCGAGGAGGGACGGCCATGTCAGTGAGCATGACCGGCAAGGATCACCGGTTCCCGGGAACCGGCGGGGTCCCATGCGGCGGGGGGCGGAACCCAGGCGGGGCACCAGAGAGCGTCTCATCAGCCCGCATCATCCGACGATACCGGCAGGACGTGAGGCAATCAACCGTGTGGGTCCGGCCGGGGCCTGTAAGGCCCCGAGTACGCGAGTACCTGATGAACAGTCGGCATACCGGGCCCGGGGAACTATCCCTCCGGTGCGGAGCGATCCCGTGTCCAGAACTTGAAGGCCTCGAACCAGACGATGGAGAGAACCCCGGCACCCGCGGCAATGGCCAGGTACTGGGGAGGGACGGGTGCGAACCGGAAGAGTTCCTGGAGGGCAGGGACGAACAGGACCAGGGCGAGGCAGCCCAGGGTACCCAGTATGACCCACGACAGCGCCCGGTTGGAGGATCGCAGAGTGGTGGAGAGCGTCTCGGACCAGGAACGATTCGTGAGGATCAGGCACAGGTTAGCGATGACGATGGTGGTGAAGGTCAGGGTCCGGACCTCATCCTCCCCCTGGCCCTGGAGAAGGGCGCCCAGGTAGATGCAGAAGACGATGGCCAGCACCACTGCACCCTGCACCAGGCAGAGGGCCAGGGTCCGGCGCGTGAAGAGCCGCTCCTCCCTCTTCCGGGGGGGCCGTTCCATGATGTTCTTCTCCTCGGCCTCGGATTCGAAGACAATGGAACACGCGGGGTCGATGATCAGCTCTAAAAAGACGATGTGGACAGGGAGGAGCACGAGCGGCATGGAAAGAAGCACCGGGATCAGGGACATCCCCGCGATGGGGATGTGGATGGAGAGGATGTACGCCATCGCCTTCTTCAGGTTGTCATAGATCCGTCTCCCCATCCGCACCGCGGCGACGATGGAGGTGAAGTTATCGTCCAGGAGGACCAGCGACGATGCCTCCCGGGCAACGTCCGTCCCTCTCCCGCCCATCGCGATCCCGATATCCGCGGATTTCAGGGCCGGGGCATCGTTCACGCCGTCACCGGTCATGGCCACCACCTCCCCGTTCGCCTTCAGGGCATTGACGATACGGAGCTTCTGCTCCGGCACCACCCGCGCAAAGATGGAAGTGCCATAGATGCGGTTCCCCAGATCCCCGTTATCCATCTGCTCCAGGTCAGTCCCGGTGAGGATCCGGTCCGGGGTGGTGAGACCAATGGTCAGCCCTATCTTCTGTGCCGTGAGGGGATAATCGCCGGTGATCATCACCACCCGGATACCCGCGGAATCGCAGTCGGCCACGGCGGCAGGAACCCCCTCCCGCACCGGATCCGCAAACCCGATCAGCCCCAGGAATTCGAAACGGAAATCGTGCTGCCCGTCCGGGAGACTTGGCAGGGTGAAGGAGGCCTTCGCAACCCCCAGCACCCGGAGCCCTTCGGCTGCCATCCTGTTGATGTGGACCGCCAGGTCCCTGAGTCCTGAGTCATCAAAATGGCAGAGATCGGCGATTGCTTCCGGTGCCCCCTTGGATGCGATCACGTACTCGGTGCCACCGGGCGAACGCCAGACATTGGACATGGCAAGGAGCGCCTCGGAGAGGGGGTATTCCTGGACCAGTTCCCAGCTGCGGTGGACATGCTCGGTACGGCCGAACTCCCCGTCCCCCAGCCGGACCAGGGCCTTCTCCATGGGATCGAACGGGTCCTTCTTGCAGGCCAGGATGGAAAACTCCGCCAGCTCGTGGCAGGCATCGGGAACCGCCGTGGACAGGGAACCATCGAACTCACACAGCTCCCCGTGGGCAAAGAACGCCCGCACCGACATCCGGTTCTCGGTGAGCGTCCCGGTCTTGTCCACGCAGAGCACCGTGGCAGCACCCAGGTTCTCGATCGCCGGGACCTGGCGGGTGAGCACGTTCTTCTTTGAGATTCTCCAGGCCCCCAGTGCAAGGAACACCGTGAGTACCACCGGGAACTCCTCGGGAAGGATCGCCATGGCAAGGGTGATCCCTGCCAGGAATCCCTCGATCCAGCTGGACCGGGTGAGGCCGTACACGATGACGATGACGGTGCAGAGGAAGAGGCCGGAGACCGCCACCACCTTCACGATCTGTGAAATCTCCCTCTTGAGACGGGTCTCACCGCGGTCCACGGTCTGCAGGACCGTCCCGATCTTCCCCATCTCGGTCCGGACACCGGTGGACCGGACCTCCATCAGTCCCTGGCCCTGTACCACCATCGTTCCCGAATACACAAAGGGCTGGTCATCTCCTCCGGGGCGCTGCTCCTCTCTCCCGCCCTCCCCCGTGGCTTTGCGGACAGGCACCGATTCTCCCGTGAGCAGGGACTCGTCCACCGAGACGTGGTTGCTGGAGAGAAGCATCCCATCTGCCGGAACGCGGTCGCCCTCGGAGAGGATCACGAGGTCTCCCC
>JAJRDC010000227.1 GCA_028678635.1 Methanomicrobiales archaeon | reverse complement strand
CCATCCGGGAGGTGCGGACCACCTCCATCGGCGGACTTGCGTACCCTGTCTGGCGCTGCCGGGTCTGCGGGTACCTCTGCGCCCGGAAGGATCCCCCCGAGACCTGCCCGATCTGCAAGGTCCCCAGGGAACGGTTCGAGCGGTTCCTCTAGAACCATTCTTACCCTTTTTTTGATGACTGCACCGCTCTCTCTCGATCCGGCCCGCTGCGATCCCCGCCCTCTCCCCATGTCACGGGGGGAGGCGAGAGGCCGGGGCATCGGCCGGTTCGACGTGATCCTGGTCACCGGTGATGCCTACGTGGACCATCCCTCCTTCGGCACGGCGGTCATCGGCCGCGTGCTGGAGGCGGCGGGGTGGACTGTCGGGATCATCGCCCAGCCGGAGTGGAAATCGGGCAACGACTTCGCCTGGCTGGGGGAGCCCCGGCTCTTTTTCGGCATCTCGGCGGGGAACGTGGATTCCCTGGTGAACCACTACACGGCAGCAAAGAAGCGGCGCAGCTCGGATGCCTATTCGCCGGGCGGCGCTCCGGGCCGGCGGCCGGACCGGGCAGTGCTGGTCTACGCCGACCGGATTCATGCCCGCTTCCCCGCTACCCCCCTGGTCCTGGGCGGGATCGAGGCCTCGCTGCGCCGGTTCGCCCACTACGACTACTGGTCCGATTCGATCCGGCAGTCGGTGCTGGCCGATGCACCGGCCGATCTCCTGGTCTATGGCATGGGTGAGCGGCAGGTGCTGGCAATCGCGGCGGGGCTGGACCGTGGTGAGCCGGTAGCCCGGCTCCGGGAGATTCCGGGAACGGCATCAAGGTACACGATCCCGGAGTGGCGGGAGCATCCCAGGGACGGGTGCGTGCTCATCCCCTCCTACGGCGAGATCCTGAAGGAGCGGGAGCGGTACGCGGAGGCCTTCCGGCTCCATGCCGCGGAGCAGGACCCGGTCCATGGCAGGTGCGTGGCCCAGCCCCACCCGAAGTGCATCATCGTCCAGAACCGGCCTGCCCGGCCCCTCTCCCCGGAAGAGATGGATCTGGTGTACGGGCTCCCCTATACCCGGCTCCCCCACCCGTCCTACCGGGAGCCCATCCCCGCCCTGGAACCGGTCCGGACCTCCCTAGTCTCGCACCGGGGGTGCTTCGGCGGCTGCTCGTTCTGCGCCCTTGGGCACCACCAGGGGAGGATCATCCAGAGCCGGTCCGGGGAATCGCTCCTGCGGGAAGCAGAGGGGATGGCCCGGGGCCGGCATTTTTCCGGCGTGATCACGGACGTCGGAGGCCCGACGGCCAACATGTACCGGTGGCGGTGCCCCCGCTGGGATGAGGAGGGTGCCTGCAGGGACCGGTCCTGCACCGGCTGCAGGAACCTGGAGCCGGGCCTTGCAGACCACCTGCGCCTCTTGGATGACCTGGCAGCGATCCCGGGGGTGAAACGGGTCTTTGTCTCCTCCGGTATCCGCCACGACCTGGTGCCCCCAGAGGAGCAGGGATACCTGGAGGGACTCTGCCGGGGCCATGTGGGCGGCCACCTGAAGGTGGCACCGGAGCATACCTCGGACCGGGTCACGGCCCTCATGCACAAGCCGGGCTTTCCGGTCTTTCTGGAGTTCCGGGAGAGGTTCCGGGATGCGGCCCGGCGGTCCGGGAAGGAGCTCTACCTCCTGCCCTACCTGATGTCCGGCCACCCGGGGTGCACCGTCCGGGACATGGTGGCCTGCGCCGAGTGCCTCCGGGACCATGGCCTGTACACCGAACAGGTGCAGGACTTCACCCCCACCCCGATGACCGCCTCCACCGTCATGTATGCCACCGGGAGGGACCCGTTCACGGGAGACCGGGTGCATGTCCCGCGGGGCAGGGAGAAGCAGGTCCAGCGGGCCCTCCTCCACTACCGGGACCCGGCCAACCGGGCGCTGGTCCGTGAGGGGCTCATCCAGGCAGGGCGCCGGGACCTCATTGGCGATGACCCCCGATGCCTGGTCCCCGGCAGGGCAGACCGGAAACGGAAAAGAACATATGAACCCTGATGGTATGATCACTACCAGAGCACACGGCAGGTGATGGGAATGGTGCACGGGAGGCTCACGGAACGGGAGGGGAAGTTCGGGAAGGTGTCCCGGACGTTCCTCTTCGAGAACGACGGCATCACCGAGTATGCCGGGGAAGCCCTGGAGCGACCGAGGCGGATGCTCCGTTTTGAACCGGATCAGAAAAGCCTGACAGAGCGGAGGGGGGGAAAGGAAGGCCCCGTGGTCCGGACCTTCACGGTGGAGAAGGATCATATCACGGAGCACGAGGCCGGTTCCCCCGGCAGGACGCGGTCCGTCTGGCTCTGGGACGCGGGGGAGTACCGGCTCATGGAGCGTGAGGGCACCCGCTACGGGAAGATAAGGAGGGGATTCCTCTTCGAGCCCGAAGGGATCACCGAGGGGGAGGGGGGCGGCCATGGCCCCGTGGTCCGGACCTTTGTCTTTGAGAAGGACCAGCCGGCCGTATACGAGAAGATCGGCGGCATCTTCGGCGAGATCAGGAGGACCTTCCTCTTCGAGGGGATGAGCCCGGAGATGATCCGGCACCACGAAGGCTTCCTGCAGTTCCTGATCATGGTGGGGTAGCC
>JAJRDC010000285.1 GCA_028678635.1 Methanomicrobiales archaeon | reverse complement strand
CCGTGAAAGAGATCGTGTCGTCAGCCAGCGTCGTGGTGGAACGGACCGGCGACATCGGGCTCCTCCTCCGGATCGTGCCCCTGCTGGACGTGGCGGCCGGGACCTCCAGCGAGTCCTTCCTCTCCCAGTACCTGCTCCTCTCGGATACCCTTCTCAAGCGGGGGGAGATCCGGAACGCCATCGAGATCTTTGCCCGGATCGGCGGCCCCCGGGAGTCTGCCAACAAGAATGCCACAGAGACCTGTGTACGGATCCTGCGGGAGGGCGTGGTCAGGGATGAGATCCCCTATGTAAAGGAGAAGATCCTTGCCCCCATGGAGACGGGTCAGCGGGACCTGGTCATCTCACGGGCCCTGGCCGACCTCTGCAGGGATGTCCAGTTCCCGGACATGGTCCAGCATCTGGCCTCGCTCCAGGAAATGGCCAGGGAGCATTCGGCCCCGGGAACGGTGATCCCGGAGTGCATCCGGATCCTCATTGACCGGGGATTCATCGAGTCCCAGGACCCGTCGGCCCTCCTCACCCTTGCAGAACAGATACCGAACCGGGCGGACCGGGAGGGGGTCATCTCGGCGATTGTCATCGGGATTGCCAGGGTGGGTGTGGCCCTGAAGAACCGTGATCTCCTGCAGCGGGCTGTGGGGCTTTCCTGCGAGATCCAGGAGCAGCGGCCCCGTTCCGAGGCGCTCGGTCACGTCATCGACCAGGCCACCATCCTGGCCGTGGAACAGGGTGACCTGGACCTGCTCCACCGCATGATGCGGTGGACCGGATCGCTTCTCGACCGGGACTTCAAGCTCTATGCCATTGACAGCGTCATCAAGGGGATGATCACCTACGGGATCCACCACCGGTCGCCCAAGGCCCTCTCCGAGGCGTACCAGATCACCCGCTCGGTGGAGGACCCCTCCCTCCAGCAGCAGCAGAGGGAGGCCATCATCGAGGGGCTGATCCGGGTGGGGTGCCTCAGGTTCGGCGCGGCTGAGACGCCCCCGACCCCCGACGACATGGCCTTCCAGGTGGAACCCTTCCAGCAGGCCCTCCAGCTCCTGATGGAGAGCGTGAACCGGGCCCAGCTCTCCCTCAAGATCTCCAAGTACGTGGACATCATCCTGGAATACTCCCAGAAGTCCAACCGGATCGATTTCCTGATCCCCCTCACCATGTTCATCCTGGAGATCGAGGAGAGCCTGGAGAGGAACGCCATGTTCTTCCGGATCGTCGGCACCTTCAGTGACGTGATGGAGAGCCTGGACTCCACGGATCCCTACGATATCATCGCGACGGTGCTCCAGAAGCTCCAGAGCGACCACATCTCCCCCATCGTGCTCAACCTGATCTACCGGCTGCTGGAGCAGACGCCGGACTCCTACAAGAAGTTCTCTGCCCTCTGCAACCTGGCCGATTCCTACCTGGCCATCAGGGAGAACGAGAAGGGGAGGGCCATCCTCCTCAGTGTCCACGCCTCCCGGGATGCCCTCACCGATCCTTACGAGAAGGCGCTGATCCTCTCTGACCTGACCGGCATGCTTTCCCGGGTGGACGAGGGCCTCGCCCACTCCTGCCTGGAGCAGGCCCAGGAGCTCCTGGACCGCATCAAGGGGGAGCAGGGCTCGATCGTCCGCCGCCACATCATCTTCTCCATCGTGAGCCTGCAGGCCATCACTCCCCGGGAGGAGAACGTGGAGACTGCCCTTTCCCTCGTGGAACAGATCGATGATCCCGTGGAGTACGTGAATGCCTTTATCTCCATCCTCCGGATGGTCATCCCCGGCCCCCGGAGCAGGCAGATCCTTCGGTCCATCTACGATGCGATTGCCCGGATCCCCTCCACCTACGAGCGGGTGGAGATGCTCGTTTCCGTTGTGCCCATGGCCGAGCAGTACGGGGAGAAGGGCGACGCGATACGCCTCCTGGAACAGGCCAACACCGATATCGAGGCCATCTCCATTCCCTTCATCTCCACCATGGCCAAGAAGGGCCTGGTCCAGGTGATGCAGATGGTGGCCTTCAAGCGGGGGGATGAGGCCATGACGAAGTGGGCGAGGGAGGTGGCCTCCCAGATCGACGACGACACGGTCCGGACCCAGCTCCTGTCCCAGCTAGGGGTGGACCGGCGGGAGGTCCAGCCGGGCCCCATCCCCCAGGCCTTCCGGTCCCTGAGGGAAAAGATCCGGGAAGGGAAGAACACCATGGCCGAGATCTCGGCGGTCACCCACCTGATCAACAGCCTGCCCGACCGGGCGAAGCGGGCACGGTACTACGTGGACCTCTACTCCCTGTACCTGAAGGCCAAGGACGATCGTGTGGCGGAACGGATGCTCCAGGCTGCCCTCGATGAGGCCTCCATCATCCGGCCCCTCTCCCGCAGGGCCTTTGTCCTGGGGGACCTCGCCCTCAACGTCTATTCCGCCGGGGACGAGGAGACGAGCCGTGATATCCTGGGAATGGCCGTGTACGCGGCCATGAACATACGCGAGGACGAACTCCGGGACAGTATCTTCCACGAGCTGGACGTGGCGCTCCGCATCATTGAGGAGCATCTCGCGTGAAGACGGTGGAGATCCACGTCTCCGGAAGGGTCCAGTCTGTCGGGTTCCGGGCCTGCACCCGCAAGATTGCCTCTCACCTGGGGATCACCGGGGAGGTGATGAACCTCCCGGACGGCCGGGTCCGGATCTGCGCCAGCGCGGACCCTGCGCTCCTGGAGAAATTCGTTTCCCTCCTCCACGAGTGCCCCCGGGTCGTCATCCGCTCCCTGGCCATCACCGAGAGAGAGCCCCAGTCGTATCCCGGCTTCTCCATCCGGCGCCTGACAGAGTGAGATCAGAGGTTCCGGACGATAACCCCGGTGATGCGGAATACTCCGGGATATCCGAACAGGGGCCTGGGCCCCACGGTTTCCGAATCAAGTGCCGTCAGACCATGGCAGTGAAGGGCTGCCGGGCGGTCACTGACTCGAGCAGCCTGCCCGCGTAGGCATCGATCTCGTCTCTGCCGATGGAGGCATGCAGCTGCTGTACCAGCCGGTGGGCAGTCCCCTCCGAGAGGTGGCAGCGGGGGGCGCTGCATTCGTAGTCCTCCTGGCTGAGGGATACTCTTGCCATGGAAAACACCACCTCGTCCACCATCCGCGGTTTCAGGGACTCCATCAGGTCATAGACGAGTCCCCCTGCCCCCTCGTGGAGCATCCCCCGCTCCGGATCCAGCCGTGCACCCGAGAGGGAGAGGTGGCACTGGGAGTAGAGCACCGCGTATCCCAGGGAGAGCATGGCGTTCACCGGATCCTGGTGGGGCCGCCGGGTCCGCCTCCGGAATCCCAGCTCCGGAGGGAGGGTGCGGGAGATCACCTCATAGTACATGTCCGACGTAAGGGTGGCGATCCGCCGGATCTCGTCCAGCTTCACCAAAAACTCCACCTCTGCGAGGGACTGCTGCAGCACCTCGTGCTCGCCCTGGTAGAAGAGGGCCCCGCCCTTCTTCTCCTGGAGCTGCTCCAGGCTCATGAGCCGTGCCCGCATGGCAGCGGTGGTGATGGCCACGGCGTAGCGGTGGGCAGGTGCCGAGGCCTGGGCAGCCCGCACCTGCTCGTCGGGGTGATCCCCGTGGGGGTGGAGGAATCCGAGGGGTGTCCCGTCGGCATCAAAGAAGGAGAGGGAGGCTCCCCGCTTCAGCAGGTTGATGACGGCCGAGGTGTGGAGGTGATGACCGCCCACGATCAGGAGGTGGCTCACGCCCGAGAGGGGCACCGTCTGGACCCGGCCGCCCTTCTGGATCTGCAGCTGGGACTGCGTGGACCGGATGTGGCTCCCGAAGCCGGTGACGGTGACCCACGGGACCTGCACAGTGCCTTCGTTCTCCATGGGGGCAGAACTTCTCTGTGGAGTATCTCGCCTGCCTGCCATAAAAAGGACGCGATTCCGTGCGTCGCCGGCGGGATCAAGGCTATCAAGGAGGAGCGCCCACACAACCCCCATGCAGGCCGGTGCACGGGCCGAGTGGCACCCACTGCGGCACGTGATGGTCCACGAGCCCGGGATCGAGGTCTTCTTTGCCCTCCTCTCTCCCTGGCACTACCTCTACGAACGGTTCTTTGACCAGGGCCAGGCCCGGAGGGAACACCGGCAGCTCTGCGACCTCCTCCATGGATCCTTCGGGGTCCGCGTGCACCGGCTGACGGATACGATCACTGAGGAGGCCGCGGTACGGCCGGAGATCCGCGAATCCCTGGTTTCCCTGGCCGCCTCCCGGATGCACGCCGGGGGCACGAGAGGGATCCGCTGCGAGGCGCAGTTCACCGGCGCCTCAGAGGGGGATCCCCTGGCCCTCCGCTTCCGGGATCCCGGCCACCTGGCCCGGATTGTGCTCCTGGACCCGCACCTGGATTTCTCCGGGGACGGGGTGCAGGTTTCCCTGGGGAGACCGCTCCACAACCTGTACTTCATGCGGGACCAGCAGGCGGCCACGGACCGGGGTATCTGCACCGGCCGGATGGCCACGGCGGAACGGGAGGGGGAGGCGGCCCTCTGCGGCCTGGGCCTCGCTGCCCTGGGGATCACCCCCACCGCCCGGGTCACGGCGGGCAGGTTCGAGGGTGGCGACTTCCTCCCGGCCGGCGACGCGGCCTTCATCGGCAGGGGGTCCCGTACCGATGCCCGCGGCGTGGGGGAGGTCCTGGAGGGCGGGGTTGGCGTGGACGAGGTGGTGGTGGTGGAGGAACCGGTCCACCCGCTGATCCATGGCAGGGACCCCATGGTCTGCATGCACCTGGACACGTACCTGAACTTCCCGGCAGAGGGGGTGGCGGTGGGCTGCCCCCTCTTACTCCGGGCGGCAAAGGTCACGGTCCTGCACCGGGCCGGGGACGGCTACGTCCCGGCACCGGGACCCGGAGACCTGGAATCGTACCTGCGGGAAAAGGGGATGGATCTCGTGGAGATCTCGACCCTTGAGCAGCTCTGCTTTGCCACGAACTTCCTCTGCATCCGGAGCGGCACCTGCATCACCCCGGATACCGAGCAGCTGGCGCCCCTCATCCTCTCCCGGCTCCGGGAGAAGGCCGCGTGCTCGCCTGAGAAGTACGGCCCGCTGCTCCGGCAGGCAGAGCACGAGTATGCCATCCTCTCCTCGGACGCCGAGTTCTTCCCTCACTCCCGGGCGGTCCACCGCCAGGGCCTGGAGATGACCCCCCTGATCCTGACGAACGCCACCGGTGGATACGGCGGTGCCCACTGCATGACCTGCACGCTCTCCCGCTGACCGTGTGGTGACCGGTGGTCACGTTCGTCGAACACCCAGGAAACCGAAATTCCTGCGGCCGGGACGCAGCCAGTCAGGCCAGCCGGTGAATCTCATCTCTTGCTGTACGAGAGCACTATCATTACGTCGCTTTCGGGGGCTTGCCAGGCCCACATCGCTCCACGGCACCGTTCACAAGGACGGATCAGCGTTCTCTCATGCTCATGAGTACCGGGACGCTTTTGGGGCTCCGCCCCGCCGCGTGGGCATCCCCCCGGTGTTCCGGGACTGGAGATAATCCAGATCTCCCGTGCCCTCACGGGGTGATGCAGGTGCCGGCCTGGCCCTGGAGGGCTCGGGGTGCATCTTCCAGGGACGTGATGATCCCGGCCTTTCCCCCGGACCGGGCGAAGCGGATACAGGCCTTCACCTTTGGGCCCATGGAGCCCTCCGGGAAATGCCCCTCTGCGAGGTACCGCTCCGCCTCCGCTGCCGAAATCCGCCCCAGGGGCCGTTCCCGCGGGGTTCCATAAAAGAGGGAGGTGTGGGGGACGTCGGTGAGGATCAGGAGCACGTCGGCATCCAGCGCGTCGGCCATGAGCCCGGCGGTCAGGTCCTTGTCGATCACCGCCTCCACGCCCCGGAGGGTCCCATCCGCATCGGCCGCGACCGGGATCCCGCCGCCCCCGGCGGCCACCACGATGAAGCCCTCGTCGCAGAGGATCCGGAGGGAGTTCTGTTCCACGATGCGCACCGGTTCGGGCGAGGCAACCACCCGGCGGAACCTCCCCGGTTCCACCTCGTGGAGGGTCCATCCCGGGCGGCCGGTGCGGGCGGTGGCTTCCTCCCGCGTGTAGAACGGCCCGATGGGCTTTTCGGGCCGGCCGAAGGCGGGATCTGCGGGATCGATGACGGTCTGGGTGACGAGCGTGATGACCCGTCGGTGCACCCCGGCCCGGCGCAGGGCATTCTCCAGTGCCTGCTGGATCAGGTACCCGATGAGGCCCTGGCTCTCTGCCCCGCAGATGTCCAGGGGCATCATGGGAAGGATCTCCTGCGCACACTCCATCCGGAGCAGGATGTCACCCACCTGCGGCCCGTTTCCGTGGGTGATGGCCACCCGGTGACCGAGGGCCACGAGCCCCGCGATGTGAGCTGCCGCGTACTCCACGTGGGCCTGCTGCTCCTCCGCGGTCCCCCGCTCCCCCCGCCGCAGGATGGCGTTCCCTCCCAGGGCCACGACCAGCTTCATACCCCTCCTTTGCGCGGGAGGGGAGATATAAGGAGAGGGGGTGATCCGTTTACTCGGGCCCGCTCTCCCCGTGGGAGAGGCGGATCAGGTTCTCGCGCCCCTTCTTCACCTTGACGATGGCCTTCTTCTCGTGGAGGACCGCGAGGGCAGCAGAGACGGTGGACTTGGGCATGCCCAGCCGCTGTGTCATCTCGGACTGGTACATCTCCCCTCCTACGGTCTCCAGGAGGTGGAGGATCCGGTCTTCCAGATTCCTCTCCTCCACCTCGGGGAGGGGTGCCGGTTCCGGAACAGCAGGCTCTGGCGGGGACGGTACCTCCTTCTTCCTCCGCAGGAAGACGAAAGCAACGAGAAGGATGATGGCGCCGGCGGCCGCGGCAGCCCAGATGACGGTGATGGGGAGTCCTTCCTTAGTAAGGACCACCTCCGGTTCACCGGGGCCGAAGGAGCGCATCCCGTACCAGACCAGGTCCCCCTGGGCCCGGTCCGGGGCAGGATCCGCCTCCCGGACAACATAGCCGTCAGGCGGCTGGAGGACCAGCGTGTGGTCCCGGGTCAGGTAGAGGCCCCCCACGAAGGCGTCTCCCACCTCCAGGTCCCCGCCCTTCTCCGCAAAGCCGTCCCAGGTGAACGTGTACCGGACCACGCCGTAGGTGCCGGTGGGCACCGTCTGGATGGCGGAGTCGGAGGTGAAGTCCCGGGCCTGCATCGACCGGCCTGTGGCTACGGCCGCCTGGCTGACCGATCGCTCCATGAGGGCCTGGAACTCGGGGAGGTGG
Organism: Methanomicrobiales archaeon; assembly: GCA_028678635.1. The sequence goes on along the minus strand of JAJRDC010000285.1, from coordinate 694 downwards.
ATTGGCTTTAATTCCCGGGTGTAGTTCGCAAAGGCAGTCTCATCGGCATCGCCGGCGAGGAGGGTCCGGAACTCGACGGTCCAGAGGGCAGATCCGTCCTCATGGATCTGGATGCTGTACGTCGTTGTCTCCCGGGATCCGGTCTGGCCTGCCGCAGGCGCGAGGACAACGAGGAACAGGCAGAGGAAAAGGACTCCTGCCGCTCCGGTGTGCCGTGCCCCCTTCATGCGCACACTCCGGTGTCAGGGAATATCTGAAAAAGTGAGGATGGGATGACGGGAGATCGATACGCTGAGGGGATTCGGGCTTCAGCCCTCCTTGCCAGAGTGGTCGGATCCCTTGGCGTTCCCATCAGCGTCCTTGTCCTTGTCTTTTCCCTGATCTCCAGCCCCGGGCTGCGGCGTTGCCTGGGTGGTCGGGACCGTGGTGGATTCAGCCGCGGGGGCCGAAGTCAGGGTTCCCGTGATGACATCATCCGTTCCCTTCGGCCTGTCCCTGTCCTGGCCACGACCCTGTCCCGCCCCGGGCTTCTGATCGTCGGAGGTGGTCGGTACCGTGCCAGGCTCTGTCTCGTCAGGAGACGGATTTGCCGTCGGGGTTTCGGTACCTGATCCTTCCGTTCCCTTCGGCTTATTCTTTTCCTTCTCCTGGACCCTGACCGTCACCATCTCGTTCCCGCCCGCCTCCTTCCACT
>JAJRDC010000241.1 GCA_028678635.1 Methanomicrobiales archaeon | reverse complement strand
TCCAGGGGGACTATCCGCATCTCCACCCCCAGCATCTCGCAGGCCTTGTCAAAGGAAAAGTGGGCGGACTCCGGTATAACGGCATTGGGCCTCTTCACCGGCTTCATCTTCCGGGCGATCCGGAGAGCCTGGATGTTGGACTCGGTCCCTCCCGAGGTGGCATAGCCCCCGGCCCCGGGGTGGTGCATGAGGGATCCCAGCCGGGCGACCAGCTGCCGCTCGATCTCGGCGGTGCCGGGAAAGAGCCCGGGGTCCCCCAGATTCGTGCACCGGAAGAGGGTGTCAGCCTCCAGCGCCATGGGGTGGGGATCGGTGCACATGGAGGAGAGGATGGTACAGGAAGGGCAGTCCTCGCCCCGCCTCCGTTCGAGGTACGCCAGGATCTCGTCCCGGGAACACCCCTTCTCACGCATGGGTACGGCGAGCCGCGTCCAGGATCATCCGCTGCTCGGTCCGGGCCACCCGTTCCCGGATCCTGGCCACGGCATCGATATTGGCCGAGAGGGAATCGATCCCGTGTTCCACCAGCCATTGTGCCATGGCCGGGTCTGATCCTGCCTGGCCGCAGATGGAGCATTCCACCCCGTATTTCCGGCAGACCTGGATGGCGTCGTGGATCAGCCTGAGGACGGCTGGCTGCTGCGGGTTGTACATGGAGGCCACGTTCTCGTTGTTCCTGTCGATGGCCAGCGTGTACTGGACGAGATCATTGGTACCGAAGGATGCGAACCTGATCCCTGCCTTCACAAAGTCCTCGATCAGGATGGCACAGGACGGGATCTCGATCATGATCCCCAGGGTGGCCGTGTCCACGTCCACCCCCCAGCCCTTCATCATCTGCGTTGCCTTCAGGAACTCGTCCGGGTGGGAGACCATGGGGAACATCATCCCCAGGTTGCTGTACCCTTCCTTCCAGAGCCGTTTGAAGGCCTCCACCTGGAGCCGGAACTGGTCGGGGCTGGCGAGGTCCCTCCTGATCCCCCTCCAGCCCAGCATCGGGTTGTGCTCGTGGGGCTCCTCCTCGCCCCCCTGCATGTTCCGGAACTCGTCGGTGGGGGCGTCCAGGGTCCGGACCCAGACCGGTTTCCCCGGGAACGCGTCCAGGACGATCTTGATCCCGTCGTGGAGCTCCCGGATGAACTCCTCCTGCCGGTTCTCCTTCACGTACCATCCGGGGGTCTTGTTCAGGCCAAGGATCAGGTGCTCGATCCGGAGGAGGCCTACCCCATCTGCACCCGTGGCCGCCGCCCGGGCCGCCGCCTCGGGGAGGGAGACGTTCACCTTGACCGCCGTCGCCGTGATCAACGGAGCGGCGGCAACCGGCGCCACCGCGCCCGCCTTCTTTTCGGCCGCGGCACCCTCCCGGGCCCCCTCGTAGACGTGTCCCTTCTCGCCGTCCACGGTGACTACCTGCCCGGGTTTGAGGACAGCGGTAGCCTTTTTCGTGCCCACCACTGCCGGCGTGCCCAGCTCCCGGGAGACGATGGCAGCGTGGCACGTCATGCCCCCTTCATCGGTGACGATGGCAGAGACCTTGCGCATGGCAGGCACCATGTCCGGGTTTGTCATCTTTGCCACCAGGATGTCCCCCTCCTTCACGGTGCCCACGTCTTTGATGTTGTGGACGATGACCACCCGGCCGCTGCCGATTCCGGGCGAGGCGCCCTGGCCTTCGACCAGGATTGCCCCTTCCCCGCACTGGGGGGAAGATGCGGCCTGGGGCGTGGCGGTACCCCTGATGGTGGTGATGGGCCGGGACTGGAGGATGAAGAACTCGGGGCCCACGATGGCCCATTCCACGTCCTGGGGGATCCCGTAGTGCTGCTCGGCGATCTTCCCGAACATGGCGAGCTTGGCCACCTCATCGTCGGAGAGGAGGGAGGCGGACTGCTGGGACCCGGGCACTCCCGCCAGGCGGGTGCCCTTCCTCCCGTCGGGAACGATCATCTGGACCTTCTGGGCAATGAGGCGGTCCACCACCTTCCCTGCCCGCTGGTCAAAGATGTACTTATCCGGGGACACGGTGCCCGAGACCACGGCCTCGCCCAGGCCCCAGGACCCTTCGATGATGGTAAGGGATTCCCCCGTTACCGGGTGGGACGTGAACATGACGCCGGCCTTCTCAGACGGGACCAGCTGCTGGACCACCACCGCGATGTTCACGGTCCGGTCATCGAAGCCCTGCTTGGCACGGTAGTAGATGGCCCGGCCCCCGTACAGGGACGCCCAGCAGTGCCGGACCGCTTCCTGAAGGTCCTTCTCCCCCAGGATGTTCAAGTAGGTCTCCTGCTGGCCGGCAAAGGAGGCATCCGGGAGGTCCTCGGCGGTGGCACTGGACCGCACCGCCACCACCGTCTCGGATCCCATCACCTTGTACGCCTCCCTGATCCGCTTCTGCAGGGAGGAGGGCACCGGTACCGAGAGAACCAGCTCCTTGGCCTTCCGTGAAGCCTCCTCCAGCGCCGCCGAGTCCTCCACGTTCAGGTCGGCCATGGTCGCAAAAAGCCGGTCCTCGATACCGGTCTCCACGAGAAACCGCCGGAACGCCTGGGCGGTCACCACAAACGCCTTGGGGACAGGGAGACCGATGGAGAACATCTCCCCCAGGGATGCACCCTTCCCCCCCACCGAGGGGATATCCTCCTTCTGGATCTCCTCTATCCTGAGTATGTCAGGGGCCTTCTTCATGCACCGTCACCTCGCGGTTGTGATACAGACTTACCCCCCAAGGGATATATGTTGCTTCTTTTCACCCGGCAGCGGGCCTGCGGGGAGATCCCACGACCCTGCAGGGGAACGGGCTCCACCCATGTGCCGGTTCCCAGCCAGGATCTCCCCTTCCGGATCCCGGCTTCCTCCCATGAAAACCATGATGAGGGTCGGGGCTGACTGGATATGGGATTTGCCGTGGCGTTCAAAGTGCTGGTCAGCGACCCCCTGGCGGAAGAGGGCCTGGCCATTCTGCGGGAGAAGTGCA
>JAJRDC010000188.1 GCA_028678635.1 Methanomicrobiales archaeon | reverse complement strand
CACCACACTGACTCCGATCATTCTCTCTTTCGATACCTTAATCTTTGTATCCGCTGCCAATATACCACTATTGGCTCCCGTGCTAGATATTGGTTATTGGATAGCCGCGCTCCTCTCGGCGATCTGGATCATGCTCCCGGCGTACGTCCCCAACTCCGCAGCCGTGGTCCTGGGAGGCGGGACACCTATCGACGGGGGAAGGATCCACGGGGACGGGCGTCGTCTCCTCGGCGACGGGAAGACCTACCGGGGACTGGTGCTGGGGATCATGGCCGGAGTGCTTGCCGGGTGCATGCAGCTCCTGGTCCAGATGGGGGACTTCCCGGACATCCTTCCCCTCCAGACGCTCCTTACCGTCGTGACCCTCGCCTCGGGGGCGCTCCTCGGGGACCTGGTGAAGTCCTACTTCAAGCGGCGGAGGGGGATGGAGAAGGGGGAGGAGTGGCCCGTCGCCGACCAGTACGACCTGGTGGCCGGGGCCCTCCTCCTCACCCTCGTCGCAGCGCCGTCATGGGTGCTGACCTACGTGACGCTGCCCGTCCTTTTCTGGATCCTTGTCCTGACTCCCCTCCTCCACCGGGCTGCCAACCTGGTAGGCTACTCGCTGGGCCTGAAGGATGTGCCATGGTGAACGAACTGGCCTCTCTTCTCGTATCCCATGGTGCAGTCAGGTACGGCGACTTCACCCTGGCCTCCGGGGCAAAGAGCAGCTATTACATTGACGTGAAAACGGTGCTCACACGTCCGGAAGTCCTCTCCCGGATCGGTGCCGCCATCGCAGGCAAGGCCCGCTTCGACGTGGTGGCCGGGGTCGCGGTGGGCGGGATCCCGCTGGCCGTTGCCGTGGCCCTTGAAAGCGGCAAACCCTATGCCATCATCCGGAAGGGGGAGAAGGGCCACGGGCAGGCAGGACTTATCGTGGGGGATGTGGCGGGGAAGCAGGCCCTGCTTGTCGAGGACGTGACCACGTCGGGAGGATCCGTCCTCTCCGGCATCCGGGCACTCCGGGAGGGCGGCGCCCGGGTGGACACGGTGGTCACTGTCGTGGACCGGGACCAGGGGGCCGGGGAGGCCCTGGCTGCCGAGCGGGTGGAACTGGTCCCCCTGGTGCGGGCCCGGGATCTGGTGAAGGGGTGAGGGAAGAGGGATGGTACTGAAGGTGCTGGTGGTGGGGGGAGGCGGTCGGGAGCACGCCATCGCTGCAGCGCTCGCAAAGAACCCTGACGTGCAGGTCCATGGCGTCATGGCCCGGAGGAACCCCGGGATCGCCCGGCTGGCGGCCGAAATCGGGCTTCTTTCGGAAACCGATACCGCCGGCGTCGTGGGCTGGGCCAGGTCCCATGGCATTGACCGGGCCATCATCGGGCCGGAAGCCCCGCTGGATGCCGGCGTCGTGGATGCCCTGGAGGTGGCGGGCATCCCGACGGCCGGGCCCCGGTACGCCGCCGCCCGGCTGGAGACCGACAAGGCCTTCTGCCGGGACCTGATGCACACCCACGGGATCCAGGGCTGCCCCCTATACCGGGTCTTCCGGGATCCTGCCGACGCGGTCCCGTTCATCCGGGAGTACGGCGGGGACCTAGCCGTGAAACCCGCGGGGCTCACCGGCGGGAAGGGCGTCCGGATCATGGGGGAGCAGGTGGACCGGGAGGGGGCCATTGCCTACGTGAAGACGCTCCGGGGCCCGGTGGTCCTTGAGGAGCGGCTCATCGGGGAGGAGTTCACCCTCCAGGCCTTCGTGGACGGCACCCGCCTCGTGTTCATGCCTCTCGTCCAGGACCATAAACGGGCGTTCGAGGGGGACGCGGGACCCAACACCGGCGGGATGGGATCCTACTCGATGCCGGACCATGCCCTGCCCTTTGTCACGGAGAACGACCAGGCGGAGGCCCGGGCCATCATGGCGGAGGCGGTGGCTGCCATCCGTCACCAGGGGACGCCATTCCACGGCGTCCTGTACGGCCAGTTCATGAACACGGCAACGGGGCCCCGGGTCATCGAGTTCAATGCCCGGTTCGGTGACCCCGAGGCCATGAACGTCCTCCCGGTCCTTGCCTCGGACTTCTCCGAGATCCTCTGCTGCATCACCGAGGGATCCCTTCCCTCCCGGGTGGAATGGGAGCCCCTGGCCACCGTCTGCAAGTACCTGGTGCCCGAAGGGTACCCGGAGGCCCCGGTCTCCAACCAGCCACTGGAGCCGGGGGACACGGGAGACGCGCTCGTGTACTATGGGAGCGTCGGGGAGAAGGACGGGAGGCTCACGACCCTCACCTCCCGGACCCTGGCCGTCGTGGGCAGGGGCCCTGACCTGGCCACCGCCGAGGCCATCGCGGAAGCGGCCGCCGCATCCGTGCGGGGCCGGGTCCGGCACCGCCGGGACATCGGGACCTCTGCACTCCTTTCAAAAAGGGTGGCCCACATGGGGGCACTGCGATGACCCGGGACCTCCTCTCCATCCGGGACCTGACGGCAGGAGAGCTCCGCGGGATCCTGGACGAGGCTGAGCGGCTGAAGGGGCTCCGGAAGAAGGGTGTCTCTCACCCCCTCCTCGCCGGAAAGAGCCTGGGGATGATCTTTGAGAAGTCCTCCACCCGGACCCGGGTCTCCTTCGAGGTAGGGATGTACGATCTGGGGGGCCATGCCCTGTTCCTGAACCCCCGGGACCTGCAGCTGGGCCGGGGGGAGGAGATCCGGGACACAGCCCGGGTCCTCTCCCGGTACGTCCACGGCGTCATGATCCGGGCGTACCACCACACCACCCTGGAGGAGTACGCCCGCTACTCGGCAGTGCCCATTATTAACGGCCTCTCCAACCGGGAGCACCCGTGCCAGGTCCTTGCCGATCTCCTGACCCTCCGGGAACGCTTCGGATCCCTGGAGGGGCTCCGGGTGGCATGGGTCGGGGATGGGAACAACGTCTGCCACTCCCTGATCCTCTCGGCAGCCCTCACCGGCATCCGGGTGGCGGTGGCAACCCCTGCCGAGTACCGGCCGGATCCCGGTATCATGGCGGCGGCAAAGGAGGGAAAGGGGAACGTGATCCTCACCACGGACCCGATCGAGGCGGTGGCGGATGCCGACGCGGTATACACCGACGTGTGGGTTTCCATGGGGGAGGAGGAGGAGAAGGCGAGGAGGCTGCAGGCGTTCCAGCGGTATACCGTCACCGAGAAACTGCTCTCCGCCGCTGCGGACCGGGCCATCGTCCTCCACTGCCTCCCTGCCCACCGGGGCGAGGAGATCTCCGACAGGGTCCTGGAGGGCCCGGCCAGCGCTGTCTGGGACCAGGCCGAGAACCGGCTCCATGCCCAGAAGGCACTCCTGGTCCGGCTGCTGGGTCACACCCCACAGGACAGGAAGAAGTAGGGGAACCAGGGAGTTCCTTTCAGGACGGCTTCTTCTCCCGGTCCTTCCAGCCGCCGGTCTCTGCGAAGACGGCCAGCTGCTCCCGGATGTACTTCTCCACCTCTTCCACCACGGGAAGCGGCCCCCGGAAGGCCAGGATCTCCCGCTCCTCCCCCTCCATGTTGCCGATGTAGACCGGGAGCTTCCGTTCCACCAGCTGCACCGGATACCTCTTCAGCACCTCGCGGATCACAGACCTGGGGGTTCCCACGGGGATGATGGCGTCATAGAGCTCTTCCCCGGAGGGTTTTTCAGCCTCCTTCCCCGGTCCGCCGGTCTCCTGCGCCGGCGGTCCGCCCGCCGTCACTTCCTCTTTCTTTCCTTCTTCCGGTACCTTCTCGTCCATAGGGTCCTCCTACTTCCCGATCTTCATCCTCCGCTTCATGATGCACGGGCCGCCCCGGACACCCCCCAGCGGGTTCCGGGGTTTGCCCAGGGAACACATGCACCGGCCCATCAGGGCGGCGCCCCGTCCCAGGCCGTCATCCACAAAGACAAGATGATCGTTGGGATCGTCATAGATGTTCCGCTCGGTGATCCCGTCCACGATGTACCAGGGTTTCATGCCCGAGATGGCCGCCCTCCCCGTGAAGCCGATGGAGGAGTTGGGGGGGACCATCTTCCGCTCCACGGCCACGTCCACCAGGCGCAGGGCCATCCGGGCACAGACCCGGTCCACCACCTCATTCATCATATCGAGACCGTGGTTCCGGTAGATCTCGGCCCCGATCTCCACGAGCTGCGGCATGGCGTTCCCGTTTTCCCCCATGTCGCAGCCGATCAGCGCCACGCCGGAGGCGTCGGCCACGTCGGCGCAGACAGGAACACGGCCGAACCGCTTCCGGTCCGGGGGCACGATGCGGATATCAATGTGGTGATGGCACCTCTCCACGTACTCCTCCACCGTACCCGACTGCCGGCCGCGGAACATGGATGCCACGGACCGGTCCCCGAAGATGTCCAGGGCGCACCCCGTACGGGGATC
>JAJRDC010000051.1 GCA_028678635.1 Methanomicrobiales archaeon | reverse complement strand
GTGGTCATCACCGATGGCCGGAGCCCCACCCCCTCCAGCAGGTCCCGCACCATGAAGGCCACGGTCCGGACCGGGGTGAAGTCGTCCCCGGGGGGATCCAGGTCCAGGATCATCTTGTCCGGCCGGCTCAGATGCCCTTCCCGGGAGAGCCAGGTATGGGGGGTGATACACCCCAGGTCCGCCAGGTAGACGAGCGTTGCCGGGCTGTCGCAGACCACCTGGAACTGGCTCCCTCCCTTGTGATGATACGGAATAGAGACCCGGTGGATCCAGGCCGGGAAATAATCGGGGATCTCCTTCTGGTAGAAGCTTTCACCGGCGATCCCGTCGGGGAACCGCTCCATGGAAATGGGTCTGCCCTCCAGGTGGGGGAGGATCACCGGGGCGATCCGCTCGTAGTAACGGATGACATCTCCCTTCGTGATCCCGGACTCGGGGTAAAAAACCTTCCCCTCGTGCGAGACCTCCACCTTCCGGCCTCCGACCGTGTGGAGGATTACGTCCTTTCTCATTTCGGCACCTCACGGATCACGTCGGCGGCTGCCTTATCCCGTCGCACCCCCATGAACCGGGGCTGCCGGAGCCGGTGGTCCGGCGTCCACTCGGCAAAGGCCACCTCACAGACGAGATCAGGGGTGACCCAGTGTTCACCCCGCTCCCGTACCCTCCGGTCGGCAAAAGGCGAGGTGGTGGTCTCCCTCCGGGCCAGCTCGGTGCCCAGGGAGAGAAGCATCTCCTCATCAAACCCGGTCCCCACCTTCCCGGCGTACAGGAGGGCGCTGTTCTCGTGGTATCCCACGAGGAGCGCACCGAACCCTGCCCGGCCGCCGCGGGGTTCCGTGTACCCCCCGATGACGAACTCCTGACGGTTCACGCACTTCAGCTTCAGCCAGTCCGTGGATCGGCCATGGATGTAGGGGCCGGCTGCCCGCTTCGCGATCACCCCTTCCCAGCCCATCCGGCAGGCATTGCCATAGTATGCCTCCCACCCCTCTGCCGTGTGGGGATTGAACCGGAGGGGATCCCGGTAGGAGATGGCCCTCTCCAGGATTGCTTTCCTGGTGTGGAGCGGGAGGCGGGTGAGATCGTACCCCTCCAGGTACAGCAGGTCAAAGAAGGAGAGAACGACAGGGACCCCGATCCTCCGGGCCTCCTCCCGGTCGGTGATGCCGAGGCGTGACTGGAGCCGGGAGAAACTCGTGTTCCCGCCGCTGAAGGCCACGATCTCCCCGTCGGCAACGAAGTCCCGGGAGGGCTGGGTCAGAAGGGCCTCCTCCAGTTCCGGGTAGGTATCATTCAGGAGGTGACGGGTCCTGGAGAGGAGCCGCACGCCGTCCCCCTGCCGGAAGGCCAGGCACCGTTCCCCGTCCAGCTTCCGCTCAAAGATCCAGCCTGGGCCGAAGGATCGCCCGCGGGAGAGGGTGGCGAGCATCGGCTCCATCCATTCGGGCTGGGGTGCTGATCTCAGCGGCTCCCGTTCTCCCGGGGGCAGGCTCTCAAGGAGGGGATTCACCCTCTCCTCCCGATGGCGGTGCCGGATTCCGGGGATACCCGTATCCCTGCAGGCGTTTCCCCTCCCTCAGTGTCCCATGGCCTCCGCGGTCTGGCGGAGGGCCTGCATGAGATCCTTCTTCTCCGGTGCAGCCTCCCGCCTCTCCAGCTTCAGGATCCTGCCCTCCTTCCGTGCAGCGATCACCTGCTCCAGGCGTTTCCGGTAGGTATCGTCAAAGATCGTCAGGTCGAAGTGGCCGGCCATCTTCTGCAGGATAAAGGTGGCCAGCTCCACCTCCTTCTTGGAGGGTTCCGGGAGCTTCTGGAGCGCCGGGGCCTTCGCCGGGTCCAGGATCTCATCTGCATACCGCAGGGTTGTGGCCGCCAGGACTTCACGGTACACGTGGACAAGGATCGGGTATTCCTTCTGGAACATGGAGACCCGCCCCACGGCCGCCTGACCCTCGTTCTGCATGACGGTGCGCAGGAGAGCGTACGCGTCCGGTGCCCCGTCCGGTATGAGCAGGTAGGTCCGGAGGAAGTAGTGCGGATCTGCCTCCTCCTTCCTGACAAACGATTCCAGGTGGATCGTATCGCTGGTCTCCGGCCGGGCATCACGGATCTCCGACTTCTCCAGGGTCACATAGGAGTTCCGGCCGACTTCGTATCCGTATACGATCTCCTCGTCAGGAACCTCCTTTCCCTCCTCGCAGAACTGCCGGTAATGGATGGGGGTCCCGCACTCCCGGTGGATCATCCGGAAATGGATACCCCTGTCATGGGTCATGGTCACCATCTTCACCGGTACCCGGACCAGCCCCAGCGAGATGCTCCCTGTCCAGACCGCGTGCTGCAGACCTGTCTTCCCTGTTCCCACTTCCGGTTCCGCATGGGGATCACCCGTGACTGCCATGGAAGAATCCATCATGGCCGGGTAGATAAAGGTGTTGCCGGATCTCATTTTCCGCGGGATCCCGCCCTCTCGGCCCACCCGGATGGTTCCATTTCCCGCTCCCCGTCGGGTTACCAGATATCCTGCGTACTGGTGGGGGGCTACTCGGGGGCTCCGCTGCGGCTCAGGCCCCGCCGCGTGGGCACCCCTGCAGGTCGATCCGGAACCGGTAATCCTCCTCTTCGAGTAATCCACCTGGCGTGACATCCTCATCGAGTGAGGGACCGGGAGGGGGCTGGTCCCTTCCCGCCGGGTTGTTCTAAGAGATCAGGGAAGTATCGTCCCGCGCCTATCCCCCGGTTCCAGGTGATGGCCTCCCGGCACCCCGGTACAGCCGGATCGCCACCACCCCGGCCCAGAGGAATGCCGTCCCCACCATGAGGCGCTGGATAATGCCCTTCACGTCGGGAAGAGAAGGGGATGCGAACGCAAGGAGGAGAATCGCCACCCCGGTGATCAGGGAATACTGCCAGTAGCCGTTCCAGTCGCCGGCCTTCCTCATGGCCAATGCCAGGAGAAAGGCGGATATCGCGGTCGCCAGCATGCCGATCATGCCGAGCCGGTTGTGGAGTGAACCTGCCATGGTCACCGGCACGCACCCGGTGTCGCAGGAGAACACCGCCGTCCCGAGAAACGCAATCCCGATGACCGCAACGAACAGGGATCCCAGCGTGCCGCCCCGGTGCTTTCCGAGCGTGGCATGGATACCGGTGGAGAAGATCATCAGGAGGACACCGGTCAGGGCGAGGCCCGTCAGGTTCATGACGATCGCGTACGGGGCTCCTGCCACGCCCAGCTCACTCATCAGCCGGGTGACGTGGGAGTAGTCGGGCCGCAGGAATCCCAGGAGGAGCACGGTTCCGAAAAAGGTGAGGGGTGCCGCCATGCCGCAGAGAGCGGCGAGCCGTATCCGGGCTGCCGGATCTGGTATTCCCGGTGCCATGGAGGTTTGGTTCGCCGCATCAGCCCTTGAACCTTTCACCGGTCTCTTTATTCACCCCGTCGCCCAACAGGGTCATATGGATATCCGGTGGTACTCCGTATTCCTGGTCCTCCTGGCACTTCTCGTGGCAGCCGGGTGCAGCACCCTCTGGACCCCGGCACCAGAGGTTACCCCGGCCCCCGGATCGGGCGCCGCTCCTCCTCTCGAAATGGTGATCTCGGCCCAGCCCCGGACGTATTCGCCCCTGATGTCCTCCACACCGGGGATCAGGCTTACTGCCCGGAACATCTCCGGTATCCTTCCCCCGGACGCGGCATTCCGGTGGGAGGCATCCTATGGCCGGTTCCTGACATGGGATCCTCCGGCGAGCCAGGTGGTGGAGCTCGGGCCGGAAGCCCGCCGGGAATCGCAGGAGATTTACTGGTCTTTCCTCCAGGAACCGGAGGGGGAGGACCGGCGGGACGTGGTGATCACCCTCACGGTCACGGACGGGAAGACAGGTTCGCCCCTCGCCCGGAGCGAGATCCGGATCGCCTGGAAGGAGGGACTCATGGTGGAAGTACGCCCTCCGCCGTGATACCTTTCAGGTCCCGCCCAGGTCGATCCCCACCGCCGCCTTGTGGAGGATGTCCACCGTGGACTGGAGTGCCCCCCCGGCGTCCCAGAGGTGGTGGTACACCTCCCTGCGTTTCAGCATGTCCGCCGTGATGGGGGATTCCAGGAGGACCTTCATCCCCAGCATGTAGGTATCCCCGATGGTGTGGATCGTTCTCCTGGCCTCCCGGATGGCCTCCCGCAGCTTCTGCTGGTCCGTGCCAATGGCTCTCACGCCGGCGGCCACGTGGCCGGTGCCCGCGAGGAGGGCTTCCGCCATCTCCCGTATGGGCCGGTCCGGCGTCACCTGGAAGAGGTGCATCTCCCGTGCCGTTGCGAGGCTGAAGCCCAGGATGTAGTCCATCTGCCGGGAGAGGCTGTAGATGTCCTGACGGTCGAACGGGGTGGAAAAGCTGTCCCCCAGCTTCTCCTCCAGGGAATACCGGAAGGCATCCACGTCGGATTCGATCCGGGAGAGCGCAGAGGGCTCGTCGACGGGATGGTGGTCCAGCCAGTCCACGAAGATCCTGACCCCCTCCTGGGTCCGTTCCGCCTGTTCGGCGAGCATCTCCTCAAAGTCGTACCGGGTGGGGAAGATGGCGTCGATCATCTCCACCACCCTCCGCGGGGTTTTGATTCGCTTCTTCTGTGACATGGTTCCCTCTAGTATCCCATGAACGGGCCCAGCGCCAGGTGCAGGAGCGCTGCGAGGCATGCGGTCGCCGGGATTGTGACGAACATGGTCACGAGTATCTGGGTCCCCACCAGCCACCGCATCTTCAGGGGGTTCTCCGCCGCCCCCACGCCGATCACCGATGTGGAGATGACCTGGGTGGTGGAAACGGGAGCCCCGGCAACGGTGGCAAAGGCGATGATGGCCCCCGAGGAGACCTGCGAGTCCAGGGAGTGAACGGGGAGGATCCGGAAGATCCTCCGGCCCAGGGTGGCCATAACCCGCCAGCCGCCGCTCAGGATCCCCAGGGCCAGGAGGGCGGCGCACCCGAACCTCGCCCACGGGGGCACCGCCAGGTCTGCGGAGAGGCCGGCGGCAAAGAGGATCAGCGCAATCACCCCCATCTGCTTCTGCGCATCATTGGCACCGCTGGTGAACGCCATGGCCGCCGCTGCCACCCAGTTCACCCCGACGATGGTCCGGTTGGCTGCCCGGGAAGCGCCCCGAAGCATGAGCCGGGTGGTCGCCCGCAGGGCATACCCTCCTACGAACCCGACGAGGACCGTGACCACCAGGAAGAACACCACCTTCACCACCCCCTCCAGGTGGGGGTCGGGGGAGAGCAGCTCCTGCACCCCCCAGTCGATGCTCGCGATACCGGCCGATGCGACCCCCGCCCCGATCAGGCCCCCGATAAGGCCGTGCGTGGAGGAGGCCGGCATGCCGTACCGCCAGGCGAGCAGGTTCCAGAGCGCCGCGGAGAGGAGGGCCAGGAGCACGATCCACACGAGCTCGTCCTCGGGAGGGAGCGTGAGGAGCGTGGCAACGGTGAGGGCCACGGCGGTCCCGCCCAGGAGTGCCCCGGCAAAGCTCATGGCCGAGACCAGCACGATCCCCTGCCGGGGGGATGCCGACCGGGAAGTGATGAAGGTGGCGGCCATGGCGCCGGCGTTCTGGAACCCGTTCGTGAAGGTGAAGGCAAGGGCCAGGACGAGGGCGAGGGCAGCGATGGCAAGCACTGGCTGTTCC
>JAJRDC010000100.1 GCA_028678635.1 Methanomicrobiales archaeon | reverse complement strand
TAAATAAGAAATTAAACCTATTGAATTTATCACAAAACTTAATATAGATGATGCCAACATTTTTCCATTCGCTCTCTTATCCACATGCGAGAGCCCATTGAGGCACTGCAATGAATTCATTCCGAATCGCACACATGATCCTGCTCCTCTGGGTGCTGTACGGCGTGGTCGTCATGGCCACGTCAGCCCTCCCGGCATTTCCGGGGGCGGAAGGGTTTGGTACTGACACCCTGGGCGGCAGGGGCGGTACCGTCTACGTGGTCACGAACCTGAACGACAGCGGCCCCGGTTCCCTCCGGGCGGCCATCGATGCCAGCGGCCCGCGGATCGTGGTCTTCGCCACCGGCGGTACCATCATCTGCACCCGTACCCTGGAACTGAACAACCCGTACATCACCATCGCGGGGCAGACTGCCCCCGGTGATGGCATCACCGTCAAGGGCGAGCTGGCGGTAAAGACCCACGATGTGGTGGTCCGGTACATGCGCTTCAGGCCGGGGCACCCCTCCGCGATTCTCCCTCCGGACAAGCGGAAGGACACCCATGCGATCAACATCGTGGACAACTCCTACAACGTGGTGGTTGACCACTGCTCCCTCTCCTGGGGTATCGACGAGGACTTCTCCGTGTACGGGGAACCCCACGACGTGACCCTCCAGTGGTCCATCGTCGCAGAGGGACTCTACAATGCGAGCCTCGCGAAACCGAATGAAAACGGATATGAATCAGGCCACAGCATGGGTGCCCTGATCGGTTCCGAGAACGGCATCACCCTCCACCACAACCTGATGGCCCATAACGACCAGCGGAATCCCCGCCTCAAGGCAGACGGCACCGTTGACGTCGTGAACAACGTGGTGTACAACTACGGGTACTCGGCGGGTGCCGCTACCGACGACAGGGGGTTGCTGCGGATCAACTACGTCGGCAATTACGTGAAGAAGGGGACCCAGTCCAAGGAGGTGGCCGAGCTGGAGCTGGGGCACCCGACGGACAAGACCGCAAAGGGCTACGCGGTGTACGTGGAGGGGAACATCGGGCCGCACCGGACCTCTGACTCACAGGATCAGCGGCTGGTCGTGGACCGCGGTGACTGGAACCACCTCACCACCACGCGGAACAGTGCCCCGCTAATCTCCAGCACCTCGGCCGCTGTGGCGTACGAGCAGGTGCTGAACGGAGCCGGGGCTGTTTTCCCGAAGCGGGATGCCGTTGACCAGCGCATCGTGACGGATGTCCGGACCATGGGCGGGGCCATCCTCACCACTCCGAGCCAGCGGGGCGGCTGGCCGGTGCTTGCATCGGGTACCCCGCCTGTCGACAGCGACAGGGACGGCATGCCCGATACCTGGGAAACGGCCGCTGGGCTGAACCCCCGGGATGCTTCGGATGCAAAGGGTGACCGGGACGGCGACGGGTACACGAATGTCGAGGAATACGCAAACAGTATCATCCCGGGCGAGGTGAAGGTAGGAGCCGTCACGATACCGTCCGAGGGCGGGGCGTTCCCCGGGGAAAGGGTCCGGTTCACGGCCGTGTACCAGGGAACGTACCTGAACAGGCCGTCAACGGATGTCATCCGCGAGATGCGATTCCTGGTCTCCACCAGCATGAAGGAGGAGATCCCGCAGGTGTACTGCATGGTCACCCAGGTGAAGAAGGGCGTCTTCCAGGCGTCGATCCAGCCGGCACCGAAGCAGCTCTTCACGGGCGCGGTGCCCCTGGGAGTGGGGACCGCGAAGAAGGACGGGACCTCGCTTGCGAGCCCGTACTTCCGGTTCAACACCGGCGAGAGCTGGGTCTCGGTGGATCCCGCCACCGGGTCCATCACGGTCACCTGGGATGTGACGTTCCTTGACGCGTATCAGAAGAGGACAGGGCAGTCGGTCTTCACCTATGTCGCAGGGAGAAACAACGAGAAGGATATGGGCAAATACGATCCGATCGACAACTACGGCTGGCACCGGAAGGGATCCTGGTCCGTCTGGGACCCGGCCTCTCCCCTCCGGTACGGGTTCCTCCAGGAATCGTACCTGGAGACGGACGGGTACCACACCCAGGGGCGCACCTGCCCGCTGACCCCGGCAGGTACGATCAGTACGGCCAAGTGCACGCCGTGGACACGCGCCGACCTCACCTATGCCATCGATACAAACGCCCGGCAGTTCCATGGGTATGACGCATATGTGTACCTGGACAACAAGCAGCAGGGCTGGGTAGCCCAGAGCCTGATCCAGAACGACCGGTACACCTCGTGGGTCCGGGAGTGCCCCATTGTCAGGAACTCCGGACCGAACTGGAAGGCCTGTTCCTGGAAGAAGGTGGATCTCTCCGGCGCCGGCCTCGGGCACTGGAAGGCCTATGCCGCCTACACCCTGACCCAGGGCACCACCCGGAGCCTGACCCAGAGCATGATCAAAGGTGAAGACTTCGCCAGTTCATACTACCGGACGTGCAGGAACAGCGCAACCGGTGCCCCTGACTGGAGCACCTGCACCGCCTGGTCCGGCCCTGCCAACGTCTCGGCCATGAAGGGACTGGACGGCACGCAGTACCCTGCCTACACCAGTTACAGCGTCTGGAACGGGAACGAGGTCAGCCTGGTCCAGAGGCTGATCGCGGTCGACGGGGTCACGGAAAAGTCCCGCACCTGCAAGGTGGTCAATGGACGGCCTGACTGGACCAGCTGCGACGGTACCTGGACCACAACGAATCTCCTCACCAGCCAGGCATGGGCAAAGGATGCGAATGGAAAGATCCCTAAGGGTTTCACCGAGCTGGGTGTCATCTACTATTACCCGAAGGGAGAGACGGTCCCGGTGGCCTTCGAGCCCCGGGTCTAGATCCCTCCGTCTCTTTTTTCCCTGAAAACCCACGCCTTTCCGGCATCCCGGGTTCAGGCAGATCGGGTTGGTGAGGGTTCCACCCTCACCTCCATTCCCGCGATCTTCTCGTACACCTTCATCTTCCGGCGGACAGGCCACCAGCCGTACAGGAAGATGTTCACCGGCTCCCACATGGCCACCCAGGAGACGATAAGGAGGCCGTTCGCAATCCAGGTGACGGGGGGGGAGTGACCGAACCTGGTGAGGAGCGTGGATATGGCACCGATGAGAAAGACGAACCCTATGCCGATCGCAAGCGTGATGCGGCCACGCAGGAACAGCTGGCGCAGGTTGCGCTGGGCGGCGGCGGCCTTGTAGGTGTAGTGGTGGTGGATCGCTGACTCCAGGGTGGTGGCAGCTTCTGTTCGGCACACCTCTGCGGGCAGGTAGATGACCAGCACCAGGGGATCGTCCAGGGGGAAATCCTCCACCATGTCGGTGATATATTCTTCCGCATCGTCATCCAGGTCCTTCTCGTGGAAGGGGGAGGGATCCAGCGAGTTGAAGATCTGCATGATGTTCGAGAGCGTGAGCTCTAAAAGAACCGTCCCGTTCACTTTCCGGTAGTGGGCTTCCACCTCGCTCATGCAGCCCTGTCCGGGTCGGAACGGCCCACCAAAAAGGTTTCCTTCCGTGACATTTCCCGGAACCTTCAATGGGGATGGCGGCGCAGATCCGGGGAGACCATGGGATCGATCCGGCTCCGGGAGGACCAGCCCTGCGATCTTGGCCTCTCCCTCTCCTGCGGGCAGGCCTTCCGGTGGGTGGAGGAGGGCGGATGGTGGGAAGGGGTCGTGGACGGCCGGGTGTGGGGCCTCTGCCAGGAGGGGAACCGGATCGAATACCGGGGGACCACCGCCCGCAGGGTGCGGGAATACCTTGCCTTGGACCTGGACCTTCCCGCCATTCAGGCGGCGGTGGACCGGGACCCGGTGATCCACGGGGCCATCGCCTCATGCCCCGGCCTCCGGCTCCTTCGGCAGGACCCCTGGGAGATCCTGGTCTCCTTCATCTGTGCGACGAACACCCACATCCCCCGCATCCGGCAGATGATCGCATCACTCTCCCGGTGCTTCGGCCAGGAGATCACATCACCGGCAGGGACCACGGGATACTCGTTTCCCCTGCCGGCGGCACTGGCCGATCCCTGCCGTGAAACCCTGGACTGCTGCCGGCTGGGGTACCGGGACCGTTATATCACAGAAACCGCGTCACGGATCGCACAGGACCCCGGCCTCATCCATCACCTGGCCACCCTGCCCCTGGAGGAGGCACGGGAGGGCCTCCTCTCCCTGCCCGGCGTAGGGCCAAAGGCCGCGGACTGCATCCTCCTCTTCGGGTTCCACCGGTACGACGCGTTCCCGGTGGATGTCTGGATCCGCCGGATCATGCACCGCCACTACCTC
>JAJRDC010000084.1 GCA_028678635.1 Methanomicrobiales archaeon | reverse complement strand
TATACGTGGGGATGCAGATCGATACCAGCGGTCCGGCGCCCGTTGCGGGAGTGTCCAACCCGGGGCTCATCCGCGTCTCTCCGGGTTCACAGGATGGTCACGGAACCAGGCCACGGTCTCGGCCAGGCCCTGGGCCAGGGGCACCCGGGGCTCCCAGCCCAGCATCGCCCTGATCTTCTCCGCGTTCCCCGAGTTCAGCCAGATCTCGTTCCGCCGGTGGGGGACCGCTCCCCACCGGAGCCCGGTTCCGGAACCCAGGAGGGTCCGGACCTGCTCCACCACTTCCCGGACCGTCCTCGCGTCTCCCGTTGCCACGTTGAAGAGCCCGCCCCTGAGGGCCCGGTCCGGTGCAGCGAGCACCGCCAGGTAGGCGGCGGCGATGTCCCGTGCGTGGACGAAGTCCCACCGCTGGGTCCCGGAGGTGAGGGGCGGGCTTTCGCCCTGCTGGAGATGCCGGATCACCGAGGGGATCAGCCGCCGCTCGTTGTCACCCGGCCCGTAAGGCGGGAAGATGCGGAGGGTGACCACAGGGACAGCGAACCGGTCACGGTAGAACCGGCAGGCATCCTCGGCCTGGACCTTGGTGACATCGTAGAGGTTCTGGGGGGCAACGGGGTCCGTCTCTGCACGGGGTGTCTCCTGCTCCCGGTACACCGTGCAGGTGCTGGTGTTCACGAAAAGGGGTGTCTTCTCCAGACGGGCGGCCTCCAGGAGGGCCATCGCCCCCCGCACGTTCGTATCCACCATGACGCCGATCTGGGCCGGCGTATGCTCCACGGCATAGTACGCGGCCAGGTGGAGGATGGCATCGGCTTTCGCCGTGCGGACGGCGGAGAAGACCTGGTCCGGGTCCCGCAGGTCGGCGTTCACGGTCATGATCCGGTCCATGAGGTGACGGATCCGCCGGAGGTCCGATCCCTCCCGCCTCAGGATCGTGACCGCGTAACCCCCTTCCAGCAGGGACGCCGTCAGGTGGGAACCGAGGAAGCCGTGGGCGCCGGTGACAAGAACCCTCCGGATCCCGGCCATGGCGGTGCCGCTCCTCACCCGTGGCGGATGCCCCACCGGTAGCCGATGGCCGTGTCGAAGGGATCGATCCGCTCGATCTCGTCCGGGTCGTGGGGGATGGTGGCGCAGTTGGCCACGATGGCCTCCTCGTTCCCGACAGCGGTGAAGCCGTTCACGACCCCCGGCGGGACCTGGAGGAGCACGTAGTTGTCCACGCCCATGAAGACCTCCTGGGTCTCCCCGCGGGTGGGGGACCCCTTCCGGCCATCGTGGAGCACCATCTTGATGTTCCCCGAGACCACGGCATAGTTCAGCTCCATCTTCCGGTGCAGGTGCCACCCCTTGATGGCCCCGGGGAAGATCACCGAGAAGTAGATCTCCCCGAAGCCGTGGAAATGGGGGTCGGTACACTTCAGCATATGCCGCACCATGCCCCGCTCGTCCAGGATGGTGCGCAGGGGTAGTATCTTGACTCCGTCGATCATGGGAGAACCTCCCGGTACCAGGCAATCGTCTCATCGAGGCCGTCGACCAGCCGGGTCCTGGGCATCCACCCCAGGACCTTCCTGGCCTTCGCCGTGGAGAGGTACTGCTCCAGGATCTCGTGCTTCGCCGTGGCCAGGATCCGGGGTTTCAGGCGGCTCCCCATCCCTGCCAGGATCAGGTCCACCACCTCACGGACCGTGCGGCGCTCCCCGCTGCTGAAGTTGAAGGCCTGCCCCCGGACACCCTTTCTTCCGATCCCTTCGGCCATGGTCAGGTAGGCATCGACGGCATCGGCGACGAAGAAGTACTCCCGGACCGGTGTGCCATCGCTCCGGATCACGGGGGCCTTCCCCGAGAGGACGCTCCGGATGGTGCCCGGGATCACCCGGCTCCAGTTCAGGTCACCGGGGCCGTAGATGTTCCCCATCCTGGCGATCGTGATGGGGAGATCGTAGGTGATAGCGTAGGACCGGGCGATCAGGTCCGTGCAGCTCTTGGAGACGTCGTAGGGGTGATCAGCGGCAAGGGGCATCTCTTCCGTATAGGGGAGCTTCTGGGCCGTGCCATAGGCCTTGTCGGAGGACGCGACACAGATCGCTGATACACCGCCGTCGTACAGGCCGGTGGTGCGGGCCGCCTCCAGCAGGTTCCAGGTGCCGGCAATGTTCGCTGCAAAGGTGGTCACCGGCGAGACGTTTCCTGCCCGGACGATGGTCTGGGCTCCCAGGTGGAAGATCACCTCGGTCTCGTACTCGGCCAGGATCCGGGCGAGGAGGTCCCGGTCCGAGAGATCACCCCGGACGACGGTGACCGTGCCCTTCCCGTCCAGCCACTCCCCCAGGTACCGGGCCCGGGGCACCCAGTCCCGGACCAGCACCGTTACCTCGGCCCCCTGCTGTTCCAGCGCACGGGTCAGGTGGAGCCCGATAACCCCGGTCGCCCCGGTGACAAAGACCCTCCGTCCCTTCCAGGCCTTCCGCCGCTCCGGATGATCCTTCACCCGTGCCGTTGGGACATTCCGCGGGCCCTTCCCGGCCTTCAGTCGTTCCATATTTTCCACCCCGGTCGTTCCTTCCACATCCGGTTCAGGTCCTCGTAGTCCTTGTAGGTGTCCATGGCGTGCCAGAATCCGTCGTGGATATAATACCCGAGGAGGCCGTCCTCGGCCACCCGCTGCAGCGTGTCCTCGAACATCACGTCCTCGCCCTCGGAGATATAGTCAAAGATCCCGTCCTCCAGCACCATGAACCCCACGTTGATGTACTCGTTCATCAGGGGTTTCTCCCGGAACCGTTCGATCAGGTCCCCCGAGAGGGAGGCAATCCCGTACTTGGAGTAGGGCCGGGTGATGGTGATGGTCCCGATGACCTCGTGCTCTTTCCGGAGCTTCCGGTGCCGCGAGACCAGGGCCCGGAGGTCGATGTCCGCAACCCCGTCCCCGTACGTGACCATGAAGGGCCTGCTCCCGATGTGCTCCCTGCAACGCAGGAGGCGTGTGGCCGTTTTTGCCTCCAGGCCGGTCTGGATGAAGGAGACGGTCCAGGGCTCCGGCACCGCGGGGAGGGAGGGATCCGAGAGATCCGCGGTGAAATTCTGCTGCATCGGGTGGCGGTGCAGGAAGTACTCCACGATCATCTCCCCCCTGTATCCCAGTGCCAGGACGAACCGGTGGTGGCCGTGGTGGGAGTAGATCTTCATGATGTGCCAGAGGATGGGGTATTCCCCCAGCTCGATGAGGGGCTTGGGCATCTCCCGGGTCTTCTCGGAGAGGCGGGTCCCCCGTCCGCCGCAGAAGATCACCACGTCGCTGTCGTCTGTCCCCTTGCCCATGGTACGTAGTGGTTTTGCTCCCGGGATTTAAATAGCAGCCGGGGAATAGAAGGGGGAACCGAGGGATCCGAGAGGATACTGTCCCCGGTGGGGCGTGGGGAGGGCTGGATGATCTGCAGAAGTGGTATCTCGCGATTGCCGGCGGGAGGGGGCCCGGGCTGCCACGCCCGGCCCCCTCCCGGTCCCCCCCTGATGAGGATAGTCCCGCCATGTCGGTGGATACCGAATCATCACCTGTTCTCATCAACCGGCGGGGGGTGCCCACGCGGCGGGGGCGGAGCCGCGGCGGAACCCCCGAGAGCGTCCCAGCAGTACCATGCATATCCAGATAACCGATCCGCATCAGTCAGGAGATACTGCAGGATCTGCGGCGGGGGGGCAAAGGGAAATCCTTATCGATCCGGGGCAGGTACATCCTGTACGGATGCCTCCCCGGTTTTTAAACCGCTTTTTCAAACCCCAGCCCCACATCGTGGAGAGCCCCCGTCCCCCGTCCATCGCCCACGGGGCAGGGATGCACATCCCCGAGTACAAGGTGAAGCCCTATTTCCTGGTGGCCTCGGTGGAGATGGGGAACACCACCACGAAGTGCATCCTCACGGGGACCAGCCTGGAGACGGGCCAGGCCTACCTTATTAATAAAACGGTCCGGATGTCCCGTGACGTGCGGAAACCGAAACCGGGGGAGGATATCTTCGGGGAGACCATTGACGGCACCCAGATCACCCGGCAGTCGGTGACGGAACTCGTCAGGGAAATCCTGCTGGAGTGCCACCGGGAGGTGCACCTGGACATCATGAACGATCTGGACTTCGCCGTCAGGTCCACGGGTGTCGTGGCCGAGATGGAGTCCCCGGACCAGGTGGGGGATTTTGTCATTGCGCTGGCAAACGGCTGCCTGCTGGCAGGAGTTCCTCCCCGGAAGATGACCCCGCCCATGTCCAAGGAGAACCTGCCGAAGAAGCTCCAGCCCTTCAGCTTTGCTGACAAGGTGGTTTTCGTCGGGGCGGTGGCGGGTGTCATTCCCCCCATGGGTTCCACCGGCGTGGAGATGGTGGCGAACGAGATGGAGGGGGAGCTGGCCATGGCCGGGATCAAGGAAGGGGCCAAGTGGACACCCGTGGACTTCCGGAACCCCTGCCTGACCATCGACTTCGGCACCACGCTGGACGGCCGTATCACGAGCGACGTTCCCGCCGATGCGCCGAACCCGTTTGCGAAGACCATCGGGAACTTCTGCGGCCTTGCCGGGGCCATCCCGGACGCCATCGTCCGGGGGAGCGGCCTCGTGGATCCCCGGACCGGCTGTGCCCTGGACGTCTTCGGGGACAGGTCCGTCGCCTCAATGTTCCGGGGCCGGCAGTCCGATGTCGTCGAGGACTACGTGGAGCGATGCCACACACACATCGATATCCGCATCGTCCCCCCGGACCGGAAACGGTTCGGCCGGGTCCCTGTCTGCGCTGACGTGGCCGACGCATCCGGGGTGGCGCTGATCGGCTGCGACACAGGGGAGAACGGGAGCGGCGTCCCGGAACTGGTGGAGATCGGGGCCGAGATCTACAAGAACCATGGTCTCGACATGATGAACGAGGTGGTGGACCGGGTCTGTGCCAGGATGGCGCTGCGCCTGGTGGACGTGGCCGTCGAGCGGAAGATGGTGCCCCCCAACTCCTCCATCGGCTTCACCGGGAGAGCGGCCATCTCGGGAATGAAACCCTGGTACATCCTGGATGGGATCACCGGACGGAACCTCTATGATGATCCCAACGACCACCTGGTCTTTGTGGATGACGGCCTGGGCCGGGGGGCTGCCCTCATGGGCCGGTGCATGTGCTCCCTGGGCAAGCCCCGGAACCCCCTGGGGGGTGTCCGGGGCGGCCCGTGTATCATGAAGCGGAGGATGAAGATCGGGAAGTAGGTGGACCCTATGGAAGAGAAGTCACCAGAAAAGACAAAGAAAGATGAAGGGACGGCCGGCGGACTACCGGTTCAGGAGACAGGCGGATCAAAGGAGGAAGGCGGGACACCGTCCGGAGAGGTGGAGCTCTATGACGCCATCATCCCCGTGGGAACTCCCCGGTCGGTAATCCGCGAAGTGCTGAAGAAATACCCGGTGCAGCTCGTTGAGCGGAAGCTCCCCGTCTACATCGGCAACATGGAGGGGGAGGAGCGGGAGATATTAGCCTTCCGGGGACCGCTCCCGGTGGTGGAAGAGGTGGAGAAGTACATCAGGGAGCAGCTGGCTATCTTTGCGGAGACCGGTGGCTGGAAGGACCGGGAAAAGAAGCCGTCCTGAAGTGCAGGTACCCAGATTTCCCTTACACCCGTCCCTCTGGTGACGCTCCGCCCAGCAGCCGGACGAGGAGCGCCTTCTGGGCATGGAGCCGGTTCTCGGCCTGGTCCCAGACGGCACTGGCAGGGCCCTCCAGGACCCCGTCGGTGATCTCCTCGCCCCGGTGGGCTGGGAGGCAGTGGAGCACGATGGCCCGGTCCGCCGCAGAGGAGAGCAGTGTTTCGGTGATGGTATACCCCTGGAATGCCTGCAGCCGTCTCGCGCGTTCCTCCTCCTCTCCCATGGAGACCCATACGTCGGTGTATATGGCGTCGGCATCCTTCACCGCCACCGCCGGATCCCTGGTGAGGGTCACCTTCCCTTTCCCCTTCCTGGTTGCCGCCACGATACCGGGATCCGGCCGGTAGTCGGGGGGTGTCGCCACCGTCACCCGGATCCCCGTGAGGGCCGCCGAGAGGATCAGGGAGTGGCAGACGTTGTTCCCGTCCCCGATCCAGGCCACCCGGATCCCTTCCAGCGATCCGAAGCGTTCCCTGAGGGTCAGGAGATCGGCGAGGACCTGGCAGGGGTGCTCCCGGTTGGAGAGGCCATTGATGATCGGCACCGCCGAGTACCGGGCGTACTCCTCCAGCGTGGAATGGTGGTAGGCCCGGATCATGACACCCTGCACGTACCGGGAGAGGACGCGGGCGGTATCCCGGATCTCCTCGCCCCGGCCCAGCTGCAGGTCCCGGGGATTGAGAAACAGGGCATGGCCCCCCAGCTCGTACATCCCCACCTCGAAGGAGACCCGGGTCCGGGTGGACGACTTCTCAAAGATCATCCCCAGGCTTTTCCCCGCCAGCAGGGGATGGGAGATCCCTTTCTTCCGGAGTTCCTTCAGCTGCTCAGCCTCGTCCAGGATCCCGCGGAGCTCCCCTTCGGTCAGGTCCCGGATGGACAGGAGATCCCGGGTCATCGCAGCGCCTCCATGTGGGTCACCCGCTTCGCAAGGAGGGCTGCGGTCCCGATGTCCCGGCGGTGGCGGACCCTGCCCCGCACCCCTGCAGCAGCCCGCTCGGCGATGGCCTCGGCAGTGGCCAGATCCGGCCCCTTCCCCACGACGGCCAGGGTCCGGGAGGAGAGGGTGGTGAGCCTCCCGTCCTTCTCCTCCACGCTGCCGTAGTACACGAGAGCCCTGTCCGTGTCCCCCGGTTCCAGCGGCTGGCCGGAGAGAGGGGCATCCGGGTAGCCTTCCGGCACCAGGTACTTGCAGACGGTGGCGAGGGGCTCCCACTCCACCCGGGAAGGCAGGGATCCATCGGTGATACCGCAGAGGATTCCGGAGAAGTCCGTGGCAAGGAGCGGGAGGACGTTCATGGCCTCGGGGTCCCCGAACCGGGCATTGAACTCGATGACACGGGGCCCCTTTGCCGTGTTCATGAACTGGCCGTACAGGATGCCGTGGAAGGGCGTTCCCTGGCGACGGATGGCCGCCACGGCGTCTGCCATGATGGCCCGGGCCTCTGCCTCGTCCGGTGCCGTGACGAACGGCAGGGCATGGTCCTGCATCGAGTAGGATCCCATCCCGCCGGTGTTGGGTCCCGTGTCCCCCTCGAAGGCCCGTTTATGGTCCTGGACAAGGGGCATGTACACGAGCCGGGTCCCGTCCACGAAGGCCTGGAGGGTGAACTCCTCCCCGATGAGCCGCTCCTCCAGCACCACCGGCCCTCTGAGGGTCTTCACGTAGGCGATGGCCCCCTCCCGATCCACCTGCTCGCCCATGATCCGGACGCCTTTTCCCCCGGTCAGCCCCGCGGGTTTCACGGCGAGATCTCCCTCGTGATCCCGGAGGAACGGGACTGCGTCGGCGGGGTCCCGGAAGACCCGGTACAGGGGGCAGCCCCGGATCCCGTGGGACTGCATGAGATCCCGGCAGAAGGCCTTGTCGGTCTCCAGCCTGGCAGCGGCATACCGGGGCCCGGCGGTCGGAATCCCGGCCCCCTCCAGCGCGTCCACGACACCCGCTTCCAGTG
>JAJRDC010000191.1 GCA_028678635.1 Methanomicrobiales archaeon | reverse complement strand
CCGCCGGCGTTCCGGTTCTTCACGTTCGTGAGCGTGCGGAGGAGTTCCCCCATCACCTCGCCCCCGGCCCCGTGCATCAGGCTGACCTTCATCCTTCCACGTCGATCTCCAGGTTGGTCACCACGATCTCGCGCCCCTGGGTGAGCTCCGGGAGGCCCCCGCACCGGGGGCAGACAAAAACCTCCTCCCCCTCGTACCCGCAGGTGCACCGGGTCCGGGGAGGGATCTTCCGGAAGCTGAGGGTGGATCCGGCAAAGAGGACATCGTCTGCGGCTATCGCATGGAACAGGAACTCCACCTGCTCCGGGTTCACCATGGCGAGATCGCCGATATCCACGAGGACCCGTTTCACCGCCCGGGCATGGTGGTCCTCGGCCGTCCGGCGTGCGGTGGCGTAGATGTCGTACGCGATCCCGTACTCGTGCATCACTCCTCCATGGCGGCGTAGACCTGCTTGAAGAGTTCCCGGGTCTCCAGCCCCTCGGCCCGGGAGAGCTTCTGGATGGCGAAACCCACGTGGACCAGGACAAAGTCCCCCACCTGGGCGTCCACGAGATCCAGCCGGACCTCCTGTCGGAGGTCACCGTAGTCCACGAGGCCGATGTTTCCCTCCCTGATCTCGATCACTTCCGCGGGCACTGCGATGCACATCTCTTTCGATCCCTCCGATGGTTCCCTCTCCCCATCCTCCCTGCAGGCATGGGGAAACGCCGGGGAGGAGATTTGAACTCCCGAGGTGGCAACCACCAGTGGCTTTCAAGGCCACCGCCTTTCCGGACTAGACTACCCCGGCTCCATAGGAGGTTGGCGACGCCGGGTAAAAAGGGTGAGGGTGGACCGTTATCTCCGCCTGAGGGCGAAAAAGAGGAGCGAGACGAGGGCAATGACTGCCGGGAGCGGCGACTTCTCGGTGGGGGTGGGGGAGGTGGTCTCTGCAAAGTACGACGCGCAGTTCGTGCAGACAGAGACCGCGTCTGCATTCTCGGCGGTGACGGTCACGGTCCCCTGGTCGGTATAGGTGGCCGGGTAGACCTTCAAATACACGGTCCCGCCCCGGGTTTCAAGGGACACCGACTCCCCCCCCACGGTCCCCTTCTCGTTCACGGTGTAGCGGTTGCCGTTTTCGTCCACGTACTCCAGGATCCAGTCGATCCCCGAGGAGGTGCGGACCCGGAGGGTACCTCCGGCCGAGTCCACGGCAATGTATGCGGGCTGGGTCCGGGATGACGAGGCAGCGACCACCACGTCAGGCTTCACCGGGGTGGTGACGGGCGCGGTGGTGGAGGATTCCGTTACCACGAAGTCCTCCCTGCCGATATACCCCCTGGCATCAGAGAAGGTGACCGCATAGGTCCCCGTTTCGGTGATGGGGACGGTATCCGAGAACTCCCCGTCCTTTGTGGCAATGTACTCAGGGCCTAAGATCACCTGGCTGCCCGTCATCACCCGGATCTCGGTGCCGTTGTTACCGGTCATGGAGAGGGTTCCTTTGAGATAGAGCCAGCCGGAGTAGGGCTGGATACGGGGCGACGTGATGGTGATCTCGTCGGAACGGTCCACCAGGGTTACATAATGGAATTTCTTGGCCTGACTCCCAAAGACCTCGTTTCCACTGGTATAGGGATCCACCAGTTCCAGGACATAGCTCCCTTCCTGGAGCCCGTCGGTGGGGAAGGAGGCCCTGAAGGTTCCCCCGTCCTGGACCACGATCACGGTCCGGTTCACCTCCTTCTTCGTGTACTGCAGCTGGTAGAAGATCAGGTCTGTGGAGAATCCCGGGTTAAGCGTACCAAGGCTTATCCCCTCCACCCGGAGTAGCTCACCGACGTTGACCCTGTCAGGGCCTATCATCTCAACATAGGCAGCCTGCGCTCCACCGACCAAGAGCAGGGCTGCGAGTATATACCCAAACACCCTATTCATAACGTAGGATCTGACGCGGGAGTATAAATGGTTCCTGTTTCCGACGAGAAACCCCTGGCCTGCTGGGCCGGAAAGGACAGGATCGGGAAGGAGGTACTCCCCTCCCTCACCGTCATCTTCCGGACCGGGGGGTGCGCATGGAGCGGGTGTCTGATGTGCGGATACCGGTCCGTCCGGATGGAGGGACCGGCCGGGAGGCTGGCGGAACGGATCCTGGCCCAGCTCTCCTGGGTCCGGTTGCACTCCCCGCCCGCCTCGTACGAGGTCGTCAAGATCTACACCTCCGGTTCGTTCCTGGATCCCTGCGAGGTCCCACCCGCCGCCCGGGACGCGGTGGGCGATGCGTTCCGGGGAAAGGTGGTGATCGCAGAGACCCGCCCGGAGTTCATTACCCCCGAAGTGCTGGGGGGTTTCACCGCCCGGGTGGATGACGGCTCCCGCGCCGTTCCCTGCTACGTGGCCATCGGTCTCGAGACCACCGATGATGGCATCCGGGAGAAGTGCATCCGGAAGGGGTTCACCTTCGCGGACTACCTGCGGGCTGCCCGCACCGCCCGGGACGCGGGGGCCGGGGTCAAGGCATACCTGCTCCAGAAACCCCCGTTCCTTACCGAGAGTGAGTCGGTCGGGGACATGGCCCGATCGCTTGCCGCCCTTCCGGGCCATGCCGACCTGGTCTCGCTGAACCCGTGCACCGTCCAGTCCGGGACCGCGGTGGAAAGG
>JAJRDC010000092.1 GCA_028678635.1 Methanomicrobiales archaeon | reverse complement strand
TGGGATTTGTGGTGGCAGAGTTCAACCGCGATATCACGTACCTGATGGAGATTGAGGGAAGGGAGCACGCCAAGTTCCTGGGCGCCGAGGTGACGGAGACCCTCTACGTGCCCGGCACCTTCGATGTCCCGATGGCAGTGAAGAAGATGCTCTCGGGGAAGAAGGTGGACGCCGTCGTGACCCTGGGTGCGGTCATCGAGGGGGCCACGGGCCACGACGAGATCGTGATCCAGCACGCGGCCCGGAAGATCATGGACCTGGGTCTCGAGTTCGGGAAGCCCGTGGTGCTGGGCATCTCGGGGCCGGGCATGACCCGCCTGGAGGCCCAGGAACGGATCGATTACGCCAAGCGGGCGGTGGAGTCGGCGGTCAAGCTGGTCCAGCGGTTGCAATGAGGGCCCTCTCGGAGAAGGTCTCCGGGATCGTCTCCTCGGCCACGCTGGATATCGCGGACAAGGCCCGGGAGATGAAGCGTCAGGGGATCGACGTCATCTCCCTCTCTATCGGGGAACCCGACTTCGATACCCCGAACCACATCAAGGTGGCCTGTATCGACGCTCTGATGAGGGGGGAGACCCACTATGCCCCCAGCCGGGGGATCCCGGAGCTCCTGCAGGCTGTAGCGGCAAAGATCCAGGCCGAGAACCGGTTCCCCTGCTCCCCCGAGCAGGTGATCGCCACCGCGGGAGCGAAGCACGCGATTGCCATGGCCATGGAGGCGGTGCTGAACCCGGGCGACCAGGTGATCGTCCTGGACCCCTCCTGGGTCTCCTACGAGCCCTGCGTCCAGCTGGCCGGAGGACGGGCCGTCCACCACCCGCTGAACCCGAAGACCTTCCAGCTGGACGACTCCGTCCATGACCGGATCACGGGGAAGACCCGGATGATCGTGGTCAACTCCCCCTCCAATCCCACCGGTGCCGTGCTGGACCGGAAGTCCCTGCAGATCGTCGCTGATCTCTGCGCCGACTACGAGCTCCTGGCCCTGTCCGACGAGATCTACGAGAAGCTGATCTATGGGAAGGAGCATGTCTCCCTGGCATCGGTGAAGGACATGGCCGAGATGACCATCACCGTGAACGGATTCTCCAAGGCCTATGCCATGACCGGATGGCGGCTGGGATACGCCGTTGCCCCACCCGCCGTCATCCGGCAGATGACCAAGGTCCAGCAGCACGGTGTCTCCCACCCCACCACCTTCGTCATGTGGGGAGGGGTCGCGGCCCTCACCGGTGACCAGGCCTGCGTGGAGGAGATGCGGAAGGAGTTCGAGGCCCGCCGGAACTACCTGATGGAAGTGTTTGCGGAGATGAAGGTGAGAGCTGCCCCGGCGGACGGTGCCTTCTATGCCTTCATCGATGCCCGGGGTGAGGACACGGAGGTGGCGGACCACTGGCTGAACAAGGCCCACGTGGCCGTGACACCCGGGGCTGCATTTAACGCCCCCGGCTGGCTCCGGCTCTCCTACGCCACCGCCATGCCGCAGCTCCGGGAAGCGGTGCAGCGGATCAGGACCGTGTGGGGCGAGGCTCCGGCCAGGGCCATGCAGAAAGGGGCCATGTAAGCGGGCCGGGGCCTGCAGTCCCCCCAAATTCATCTCCCCCCATTTTCCACCAATCGCCGAACCTGTCACCCGTGAATCCAGCGTCTCCGGAGGGATTGGAAGGAGGGACTATCCTCGACGGGGGATAGCCGGGAGGGGGCTGTGCCCCCTCCCGTCACCCATTACAGGGGAGGAGGTGTTTTCACGCCGGTTGCGCCGGTGCCGGTGGTGCAGCCACTGCACCGCCCTTCCGCTTGCGGTACCAGCGGTACACCAGGTACACGATGACCGCGAGAATGACCAGGGGGAGCAGGGTGAAGGCCAGGATCACGAGAGCTGATACCATGCCAAGCAGCCCTGCAATTCCCGCGTTCACGGACGAGACCAGGGAGAATCCGGTCTCCCCGCCCACCGGCTCCGGTTCCTGCAGGTTCACCGTGAGGGTGGCAAGGTCGATCCGGGAATCCAGGTAGTTCAGCCGGCCCTGGAGCCGGTCCAGCTCCATCTGCACCCGGTCGATCTGCACCTGGACTTTCAGGATTTCGTCAACGGTCTCGGCTTTCTGGAGGAGCCGCCGGTACTGGTCCCTCTGGTCGGTGAGGGAGTTTTTCCGGGCAGTCAGGTCCACGTACTCCTCGGTAACGTCCGTTGCCTGGACATTCTCGTTGAGGACCTTCCCCGTCACCTTGACGGCCTCGAGGGTGGCATCGAAGTTCTTCGCAGGGACCCGGATGGTCAGGGTGCCGAACTCGCGGTCACCCTGCCCGGTGTACACGTTCGACGACGAGAGGTACCCTCCGTTGGCCGTGGCGATACCGGCGATCGTATTCATGACGGGTGGAACATCCGGCACCTCCAGGGAGAGGGATCCGGTCCGGATGATCTTGGTATCCGTGGACTGGGAAGCGGAAGCGCCGGTTCCCGTGCTCTCTCCATAGGAGGCGGGCACTGGGGTAGCGATGGGAGCCGGGACGCCGGAAGAGGAATCGGCCATCCCCTTGTCGGATGACTGGATGGCAGGGGAGAGGCACCCGGCTGCGGCCGCAATGCAGACAACAACAAGGACTGCAAGGGCCATCTGTCTGAGTGACATATCGTGAGATCGGGCAGGAAGCGATAAATAGATTGGGTAAACTGCGAAATATTTCCCTATCATGGCAGGAAGGGGGAACCCGTCCCGGGCATCCCGGGTCCATGGCGGTACCGTAGGGCTATTCCCCTCCCTGCTGGCCGCCCTGGTATTCCTCCTCGCCCTCTGTGCCTTTTCTGCCGGCTGCACCTCCCCCCCGCGCCCCGGGTCCGTGTCGGTGTCCTCCCTGCCCCCGGGGGCGGCGGTGTACCTGGATGGAACCTATCAGGGTACCACCCCGGTGGAGATCGCGAACCTGACACCGGGCACCCACCTGGTCCGGCTCCGGATGGAGGGATACGGTGACCGGGAGATGGCCATTGTCGTGGAGGCCGGGAACCGGACGTCGGTCACGGCTTCGTACCCGCCTCTCCCGACACCCACTCCCACCCCCGTGGTCACGACGCTGCCCACGACCCCGCCCCTCCCCTTTGTCATCACGACCCCGGCCCCGGGGGCCCTCTCTCTCCGGACGTTTCCCCTGGGGGCCACGGTCGCCGTGAACGGGATCCCGATGGGGATCACCCCTCTCGTGATCCAGAACCTGACGCCGGGAACCTACCATGTCCGGTACAGCCTGGTGGGATGGGATGACTACGACTCGGTCGTGTCTGTCTCAAGCGGGCAGACCATGACCGACGATGTCATCCTCCGCCGGTGAAGGCACTGCCGTCCCGCCCCGGCTGCCCTCCGGGCCTCTCCCTTCAGGCGCTCCCACAGGTTCATTATCCGGCGTATCCCATGGTCACCCATGCATGCGAGGATCCGGATCGCAGGGGCCATTGCCCTCATCCTTGTGCTGGCGATGGCCATGGCCTCGGGGTGCTCCGGAACAGGTAACGGGGGGCCCGCTACCACCGTACCCACCACTCCACCGCTCGTGGAAACCACGATCATCGGCGACACCCAGGAGCAGGAGCCAACCACCCAGCCGACCGAGGTAGAGAGCGTCGTGGAGGTGGTGATCAGGAACTTCGCGTTCGAGCCCGCCACCCTTACTATTCCCCCTGGAACCACGGTCATCTGGACCAACGAGGATACCGTTCCCCACCTGGTGGCCTCAGACCCCCATCCGGCCCATACCGATCTCCCGGAACTGGTCTCCGGCACGCTGTCCCCGGGGGACTCCTACCGGTTCACCTTCACGAACACCGGGAACTACGGGTACCACTGCGACCTCCATCCCTCCATGACCGGGACAATCGTGGTCGAGGAGTGATCTCCTCCCCGCTCACGACCCTGCCGGCCCTGGCAGCCGATGGAGCGGGGCCCCTCCAGGGGACCGGGGGACAGGAATCAAAGGCGGAACCTGCCTGCGCCCGCCAGAAAGCGTAATACCGCGGAGCGTCCACCTAATGGATGAAAAGCCATGGCATTCCCGCTCCTTGACCTGCTCGTGAATCCGGATGCCTTTTTCTCCCGGAACTCTCGCGAATGGGAACCGCTCCGTGTTCCGGCCCTCATTGTCCTTGCGGCGGCAATCCTGGCCGGTGCCACGGCATTTCTCACCACGGATCTCATCGCCGGGATCATGCCCACCGAGGTACAGGCGTACCAGGGGGTGATGGGCATTGCCGGGACGGTCGGCGCCGTCGTGATGACCTTCGTCTTCTGGGTGGCCTGGGCAGCGGTCTTTCATGTCCTCTCCCTGTTCTTCCAGGGGCAGGGCACTTTCCGGCGTACCCTCGCCGTCACCGGGTACGGCTACCTCCCCATCCTGATCGGCAGTGCCATCTCCGCCCTCATCTTCTGGATCTTCAGCCCGGGGATCCACGTCACCCCGGTGACCGACGTGCAGCAGATCCAGGCGGCGGTCAGTGGCCTCATGCACGAGCCCGTGATGATCCTCGTCTCCTTCCTGGGCCTCATTTTCCTCCTCTGGGCGGCCAACATCTGGATCTTCGGTGTCCGCCACGCCCGGGTCCTCTCGCTGCGGGACGCGGCCATCACCGTCGGGATCCCGGTGGCACTGTACCTTGTCGCCACCATCTGGCAACTGGGGGTACTGGGATGAAGGCCGCCTGGGGCATCCTGCTTCTCCTGGCCACTGCCATCCTCCTTTCGCCCACCACTGCGGACGAGACCGGCCCCCGCCTCGTGGTATCAGAGTACCACCTGGATCCGCAGGTCCTGATGAAGGGGGACGTGGGGGTGCTCGCCATCCGGGTGACCAATACCGGGCCGGATCCCGCCACCATCAACAGCGCCCGGGTGAACGGTGTTGAGGTGAACGTGAGACAGAACCCGTACACGGATACGCTGTCCCTGGGATCCGGCGATTCCATCACCTTCACCTATACGGTGTACACGGAAGCCGCGGATGGTATCTACTATGTGAAGTTCACGGTGGACTACCGGGAAGGCGGCCAGCTCCGGTACGCCATTCCTGTGGAGGTGGATTCCACGCCCCTCCGGATCGCCGTTGTCGAAACACCGGTTCCCCTGGCCCAGGGCATGAAGGGGACGTACCAGGTGGAGGTGGGCAATCCCAGGCCCAATGCTGCGAGCGCCGTCACCGTGATACCGGAGGGGGAGGGATTCGTGGTCACGCCCTCCAGTTCCTTTATCGGGACCCTGGAACCCGACGCCCAGTCAACCCTGTACTACATGGTCACGCCCCTCCGGCAGTCCTTTATCCGGTTCCGGGTCAACTACCGGAACGGGATCAATGTCCATACCGCCACCGTCACCCTCCCCCTGGACCCCTCGGAGAACCGGTTTGCGCCCGAGCTGGCCCTGACCGGCATCCGGGTGACGGCGGGACCCGGTTACCTCCGAATCTCGGGGAACGTGACCAACGTGGGGCTGGACTCGGCCAGGGCCGTCACCCTGACCACCGGCGGGGAGGCCACCCCGGCCGATCCCTTCCGGGTCTTCACCGCGGGGGTGCTGGAACCCGACCGGAGCACCCCCTTTGAGGTGACCTTCCGTGCCCATACCTCGGTGTCACGGGTTCCGATACTCCTCTCGTTCAAGGATGCCCAGGGCACCACCTACACGGACAGCATGGATGTCGAGTTCGACCGGCAGACCCTCGCGGAACAGGCCAGCGAACCCACCCGGTTCATCACGCTCCTCGTCTGGATGCTGGTCATCGTGCTGGCCGCGGTCATCATCTACGCATGGAGAAAGGGGTGAATCCAAAGGGAAAGAGCGGGGGACCCCTGATCCGGCTGGCTGACGTGACCAAGGTGTACCCGCTGCCGGCCGGGGACGTCACCGCCATCGACCACCTCTCCCTCGAGGTGGACCGCGGGGACTTCGTGGCAGTGATGGGGGTCTCCGGGTCAGGGAAATCCACCCTCCTCAACCTGATCGGGTGCCTGGACGTCCCCACGTCGGGGGACCTGTACTTAAACGGCGTGAACGTCCGGAACCTGGCCGACGATCCCCTCACCGAGCTCCGGAGGGACACCATCGGCTTCGTCTTCCAGCAGTTCAACCTGATCCCCCTCCTCACGGCGTTTGAGAACGTGGAGTTTCCCCTGATCCTTGCCCGCGGGAGGAACGGGGACCTGGGCCGGGAGGAGATCGGGAAACAGTGCCGGGCGGTGCTCTCCTCCGTCGGGCTGGACCAGGACCTTGCCACCCACAAGCCCTCGGAGCTCTCCGGCGGGCAGCAGCAGCGGGTGGCCATCGCACGGGCGCTTGTGAACGATCCGGACATCCTTCTCTGCGATGAGCCCACCGGGAACCTGGACACCCGCACCGGGACCACCATCATGGAACTCCTGGCAGCGATGAACCGGGCAGGAAAGACCATCATCATGGTCACCCACGACCAGCGGGTGGCGGGGTACGCCCGCCGGCGAATCGAGCTCGTGGACGGGAGGCTGGCGTGATCCTCTTCGACTACGCCCGGCGCAACATCCGGCTCCACTGGTTCCGGTCGTTTCTCGCCGTCATCGGGATCGTCATCGGTGTCGTGGCCATCTCCTCCATGGGCGTGCTGGGCAACAGCCTGGTCCTCTCCATCTCCGACACCCTCACCACCGTCGGGGATACGATCGTTGTGTACCCCCAATCCGGTGCAGGGCCCGTGGGGGGCGGGGGCGGGACCACCAGCTTCCGGATCACCCCCCGGCAGGTGGACCAGATCACCCGGGCCGTGGGCACCAATCTCGTGATCCCGGTCCACACGGGGGCCGACCGGGTGACCATGGGCAGGGAGGACCGGGCCGTCGCCCTCTACGGCCTGGACCCGGCCGATATCCCCGAGCTCCTGGAGCTGGAGGACGGTATCTACCTCAGGTCCACGACGGGGGCCATGGCAGGGAAGCGCCTCGCCGAGGAGTTCGACCTGAACGTGGGCTCCACCGTCGTGATCGGTGGGGACGGGGAACGGGTACGGATCGTGGGGATCCTGAAGGAACGGGGGATGGGGTTCGACATCAACCCGGATTATGCCCTGGTGGTCTCGGACCGGTGGTACGAGTCCACGTACGGGGAGGAGGGCTACGGCATGGTGATCGTCAAGGTAAAGGACCTGGAGGAGATCAATGCCGTGAAGACCGCCATCGAGGATGCCCTGAACCGGCGGACCGACGTCGTGACCGTGCTCGACACCCGCGCGATCCTCCAGACGATCATGGACGCCTTCAACAATATCTCCACCTTCACGACGGCCATCGGCGGCATCTCCCTGATCGTTGCCGGGGTCTCCATCCTGAACGTGATGATGATGTCCGTCACCGAGCGGACCAGGGAGATCGGGATCATCCGGTCCATCGGCGCCAAGCGGAAGGAGGTGATGCGGATCTTCCTTTACGAGGCCCTGGTCCTGGGGCTCATCGGGAGCGCGATCGGCGGGATCCTCTCCTTCGGGGGGGCGTACCTGGCCGTCTCCGTCATGCTCCAGTCTACCACCTACCTCTTCGTCCCGTCCAGCCTGGTCTACATCCTGTACGGGATGCTCTTCGGGATCGGGACAAGCCTCCTCTCGGGGCTCTATCCCGCCTGGAGGGCGGCGAACCTGAACCCCA
>JAJRDC010000308.1 GCA_028678635.1 Methanomicrobiales archaeon | reverse complement strand
TGCCCCCGTGACCTGCCGGGCGATTTCCTGGCCCATCCGGTGGGAGCCCACGATGATGTCCAGGCCTTCCTCCTCCTCCACGCCGGAGATGAAGGCCAGCCGCTCCCCAGCCGCCTGGTGGGCATCCTCCACCTGGACCGCGATACGTTCGGCCACCTCCCGCTCGTGCCGGGAGGTCTCCCGCCTGTCAGCCCTGACCTGCACGACCCCCTCGTAGTACCCGCCGGAGATGCGGCTGCACCGGTCGCACTGCTCACCCTTCCAGGCGATCTCCACCCGGGAGGTCTCCTCCACCGGCTGGCCGTAGAGGTGGCCGGCGACCCGGACCTCGGCGACACTGCGGGTGGGGGAGAGATCCCGGACGGCGAGGGCAATCTGCGGATCCGTGAGATCCGGGTGGAGATGCAGTGCGCTCCTCACGAGCCGGTCCGCCAGTTCCTCCCGGCTGCAGGGCATGTCGGTCCAGATGGACCCATGCCGAAGGGACCCGCAGGTGGGGCAGTGGATGCAGGTCACCCGCGGGTCGAGAGAGAGCCACTTCGTTCCCCCGGCCCGGCACCGGTCGCAGATGCCATCGGCGGCAGGGGCCCCGCAGCGCGGGCAGAAGGATTCCTGGATACTCATCGCTAGATCCGGAAGACCTGGGCATGGGGAACCTTCCCCAGCATGATGCACCCCGACCGTTCCACGAAACCCATCTCCACGGCCAGGGCCACGCACTGTTCCCCGATCAGGTTGGCGTTCGCTGCCGTCTCCAGAATCGTCCTGACCTCTTCTTTGCTGGCCGGCCGGTTGCCGTAGAAGCTTTCTGAGATCCGGATGGTGATGTCACCGTGGGTGATGGTGGTGTTCAGGAGTTCCCGGTCGCAGACCGCCACCACCTCCGTGCCGTCCGGAGCCCGGTGCACTTTCAGGAACATTTCAGTATCCGTAGGCCGGGATGCGAGAAAAAGGTGTGCCGGGGGAGGTCACGGGAGCCGGATTTCCACGCCATAGACCCGGGAGGGGGTTTCGGCATGGATCCGCCAGATATCCTTCTCGGTGATGGCCCCGCGCTCCAGGTGCCTGAGGGTGAACCGGGGAACGGATTTCGGGCCGATGACCGCCCCGGGCCGGCTCTTCTCGTCCATGTAGTCCGATTCCATGGTGAAGGCCCTTCCCGTACGGGAGAGTTCGGGTATCATCTCGTGCCGGGCGATGAGCGAGGGCATGAGGGGGGTATCCGGCGTGGCAAAGTGCTTTACCACCCGGGCCGGGTCCATCCCTGCCCCCTGCGCCATCTCCACGACATCGGCACAGGGGCCGCTCTCGGCATGGATCTGGACTGCGCAGGAGCATTCCGCGGCAAGGGAGAGGGCATGGCGGAGCACTTCCCGCGATGCGTCCCAGACCGGGGGCTCCACCGGATAATGGGGCCGGCCGCTTTTCAGCGCCACCGCCCCTCCCTGTTTCACGTACTCCGCCGCAAGGGAAAGGCCCTCCTGCATCACCCGAGCCGCACGGGAAAGGGGCACCCGCCCGGAGAGGCGGCTGATCTCTGCCGGGTGCACGCCCAGGATGGCATAGGCCCCGAGGCCCAGTTCACGGACCTCCCTCACCATGGAGAGGGTGGCCTCAAAGACCGGCCGGTAGTCCTCCCCGCGGGACGGTTCCACCCCGTGGGACCAGGAAGGTTTCGAGACCACGAACAGGTGGGTCCCGCCCGCCCGCTGGAACTCCTTTGCCGCCGAGATACCGATGCCGTTCACCGGGTCAAGGTGGATGTGGTCATCGGTGATGGGGAACCGGGGAGCCCTACTCACACCGCACCAGGGACATCAGGGGGTAGTCCTTCTCCCGGGCGAGCCGGGCGGTGCACCGTGCCTTCCCAACCCGGGTCACGATCTCGACGTGGAACATGGAACCCCGGACCTCGCTGTACCCGAAGGCGTTGGGGGTCATCTGGTTCCGGTCCAGCTCCACCCGCACGTCCTCCACGCAGGGCTGCAGCGAGACCGCGGCCCCGATGGCACGCTCCAGGGTATCGGCGGTGGCGGGGGAGACTGGTGTTCCCACGAACTGGTGGTACAGGGCCCCCAGCTTGATGCCGGCCTCGAAGGCTGCCCGTTCACGCTCACTGACCATGCCCAACTCTAGGATGTTGGTGTTCTTTAGGGATTGGGCTGGCCCGGATGGGATGCAGACCCGGTTTATTTGAGATGATTGATACTACGGGGACGCTCCTGGGGGGACCTGACGGTCCCCCGCCGCGTGGGCGTCCCCCCCTTGGCTTCCGGGCTTTCCGGGAACCTCGGCTCAGGCTATCCTCACGCGGGGGTGCCATAGCGGCAGGGGGCGGCAGTCCCCGAGAGCGTCTACCGTTCCTGAGTCCCTACTGGATCGGGAAAAATGTAGGAGGAATCATACCAGGTTGAGAAGTGTTTACCGCCGGATGAGGATAGGCGTCTCGCCCAAGAGGATCAGCATCGCCTGGAATGCCACGAATCCGATGAAGAGCCCCACCGGGTAAATCCAGAGGGCGGTCCGGTCGTTGGCCACCAGGTACGTGAAGACGGCCCCCCCGAAGATGGCGCCGATGACGGTAGCGAGCCCCTTCGCGTCGTAGGTTTTGAACCGGCGCATGAAGATCAGCACGATCCACATCACGAGTACCCC
>JAJRDC010000289.1 GCA_028678635.1 Methanomicrobiales archaeon | reverse complement strand
ATCCCTTCCCCACCTTTTCACGCGGATGCACCGGTGCGATGGTGCGGTCCATCCGTACCCTGCGGGGGATTCCTCGGCAGGGAGGATGGCGGTGGAAGCCCGGGAGGCGGGGCTGGACAGCCTGGCGGCTGCCGGCACACCCTCCGGTGAGATCCACGGCGTCCGCATCTTTTCTGCGGCAGTGATCCACGAGCAGACGGTGAAGGGAGTCATCGCTGCCCTCCGTGCCATGGGGCAGGGGAGCGATCTTGCGCTGGTGGACACCGGCGACCAGGGATTTAACCGGGCGGTCATCTCCCTCCGGGGAGTGGATGTCCTCCGCCAGGTCCACCGGGCCCCCAATGGGGCCTTCACCCATGTCACCGCGCGGATGGCCGCCGACCGCGGGGTGGCCCTCGAGTTCGATCTCCAGCCGCTGGTCCACCACCGGGGCTGGCCCCGGCAGCGGGTGCTCCAGTCCCATGCCCGGCTCCTGCGGCTCCAGCGGAGGTACGGGTTCCTCTGCACCGTTGCCACCAATGCCAGGTCCATGCTGGACCTGCGGAACCCAAGGGAGATGGCCGCCCTCACCCGCCTCTTTGGCATGGAAGAGGAGGAGACCATGAGCGCCCTCGCCACGCCGGCGGAACTGGCCAGGCGCCGCCGGGAGGTCCCCTGATGCCCTCCCGGCTCCCCTCACAGCGGGACCGGCGCCGCTACCTGCTCTGCCGGGTGCTTCCGGGGTGGGCGGAACCGGAGCCCCGGGCGGTCTTCCACGCAGTATGCGAAGCCGTGACCACCCTCTGGGGGGATACCGGCGCTGCCGCGATCGCTCCCGCGGTGCTGGACTGCAGCCGCGGCTATGTGGTGGTCCGGTGCCGGAGGAACACCGAGGCCCAGATAGCAGGAGCCCTTGCGACCATCAGCCGGATAGGCGACGATCGTGTCGCCCTCCGGCAGGTCCTGACCTCAGGCACCCTTCATGCCATACGGAGGAGGATGCAGGAAGGCGGGGCAGGGTGGACGGATACGCAGGTGATGCGGGAGGGGAGGGCGTTCACGGCGCGGCGTTCGGCGGGTCAAAAGGTTGATTTGATTGCAGAGGAAAAGAAGAGTCCAGAGCTGTTGTTTTTCACCGAGGATGACGGAGGAGTGAGTTAATGCAACCACAGGCACAGATGGGATACGACCGGGCCATCACGGTCTTTTCCCCCGATGGCAGGCTCTACCAGGTGGAGTACGCCCGGGAGGCAGTGAAGCGGGGCACCACGGCGCTGGGCATCAAGTGCAGTGACGGGGTTGTCCTGATCGTGGATAAAAGGGTGGCGACCCGGCTCCTGGAGCCCTCTTCCATCGAAAAGATCTTCAAGGTGGACGAGCACATCGGCGTGGCATCGTCCGGCCTCGTGGGGGACGCGAGGGCGCTCGTCGACCGGGCCAGGGTGGAGTGCCAGATCAACCGGGTCTCCTACGACGAGGCCATCGATGTGGAAACCCTGTCGAAGAAGCTCTGCGACCACATGCAGACCTACACGATGTTTGGCGGGGCCAGGCCCTACGGCACCGCGCTCCTCATTGCCGGGATCTCTGATGGCGAGACCCGGCTCTTCGAGACGGACCCCAGCGGCACGCTCCTCGAGTACAAGGCCACCGGCATCGGCACCGGCCGCCCCGCGGTGATGAAGGTCTTCGAGGAGGAGTACGATCCTGCCACCACCATCAACGAGGCGATCATGCTGGGTCTCAAGGCCCTGCACGTGGCCACCGAGGGTAAGTTCGACGTGAACACCGTGGAGATCGGCTGTATCGAGCTGGACAGGAAGGTCTTCCGCAAGATGACGAAGGAGGAGGTCGCCTCCTTCGTGGAGAAGTTCGAGCAGCCGGGCGCAGCATGATCCCCCTGGACCGGGCGGTCGTTGCCCGGCTGGAGAGCCATGGGGAGCGGTTCGAGATCCTCGTGGACCCGGACCTGGCCGTCCGGATCCGGCACGGCGAGAAGATGGACATCGAGGACGCCGTTGCCGCAGTCCACGTCTTCGAGAACGCGTCCCGGGGCGAGAAGACCCCCGACGAATCCCTGGAGAAGGTCTTCCAGACCACGGACTTTCCCACCATCGCCGAACGGATCATCCTGAAGGGCGAGATCCACCTGACCGCCGAGCAGCGGCGGGCGCTTATCGAGGAGAAGCGCCACCAGGTGGTCAGCTTCATCGCCCGGCACGCGATCAACCCCCAGACCGGCCTGCCCCACCCGCCCAAGCGGATCGAGATGGCCATGGAGGAGGCCAAGGTCTCCATCGATCCCTTCTGCCCCCTGAACGAGGCGGTGGAGGACACCATGAAGGCGCTGCGGCCCCTGATCCCCATCCGGTTCGAGGAGGTCAGGGTGGCGATCCGGATCCCGTCCGACCACGCCGCCCGCGCCTACGGAGAGATCGACCGGGCGGCCCGGATCGAGCAGCAGGAATGGCAGAAGGACGGGTCCTGGATCTGTGTCGTGAAGATCCCGGGTGGCATGCAGGCCGATATCGAGAGCCTGGTGAAGAAGGTCTCCCGCGGCACCGGGGAGATCCGTGTCCTGAAGGACCGCACCTAGCCCGCGGCGACCACCGAGGATGCGGATCACGGGTTCAGCGCTTGGATTGCGGTTTCCGGGATTCGCTGAGTACTGCCGGGACGCTCCAGGGGGGGCTTTCGCCCCCCCCCGCCGCGTGGGCGCCCCTCCCGCGGTTGATCCGGATAGGGGATGCTCCGGTGACCGGCCGACCCGTCAGACTATCCTCTCGCCGTGGGGGAGGGACCCGGGAGGGAGTAGCGCCCCCTCCCGCTGAGGATGGCCACCAGAACCGGTGTGAGATCCCCGATGGGGTGGGTGATGGGGAGGCCACCGCCGGGAAGATATAAAAAGCACCGCGCACATATATTACGGGACACATCCGGGGAGATCATCCATGAGCAGCACCAGGGGAACGGCAAAGGGCAGGGTTTCAATGAGCGCCGGGCGGTTCGGGGCCCGGTATGGGCGGTTCATCAGGAAGCGGGTCGTTGAGGTGGAGCAGGTCTCCCGGGCGACCCACCGCTGCCCGCAGTGCGACGTCATCGCGGTCCGGAGGAAGGGGACCGGCATCTGGACGTGCCGGAAGTGCGGGTACACCTTCGCGGGCGGCGCCTACGTGCCCCAAACCCCCAACTTCCGCATCGCGCAGCGGAGCCTCGAGCAGCCGGGGGCGCCGCAGGAAAAGTGATCTTCCATGCCCGGCCTGTACAAGTGCGCGCGGTGCAAGCACAAGGTTGAGATTGACGTGAACGTCCGCTGCCCCTATTGCGGGCACCGGATCCTTTTCAAGGAACGCGGCGCCTCCACGAAGGAACTCAAGGCCCGATGATCCTGGTCACGTCCTCACGGAAACCCGCCCCGCGGGTCCGGAGGCTGTGCCGGGACCTGGCCTTTGCCGTCAGGGGGGAGTACCGGCCACGGGGAAAGGCCGGTCTCTCGGATCCCCTCTTTTCCCGTGACACGGTCCTGATCCTTGGGAGCCGCGGCTCCCGGCTGGGCCTCCAGCTGTTCTCGGCCGGGGAAGAGGTTGCCGACATCTCATTCGGCCCGGTAGAGGAGGGCCGGCGCGCAGGTCCGCTCCGGAAGGGGCTCCTGGTGGGAGATCCCCGCATCTTCTCCCTCCTTTCCCCGCACTTGCCCGTGGAGATGGTGCCGGAGATGGGTGCCGGGATCCTGGCCTTCGATGGCATCCAAGGCAGGACCCTCCGGGTGGTGGTTGCCCCGTGACCCCCTCGGCGGTCTTCCGATGCACCACTCCTTACGCTGATTCCATCTACCGGGCCGTGATCCTGGAGAACGAGGAGATCAATCCCCGCTCCCGGATCACGGTCC
Organism: Methanomicrobiales archaeon; assembly: GCA_028678635.1. The sequence goes on along the minus strand of JAJRDC010000289.1, from coordinate 5,103 downwards.
GCCGGGAAGGGGACGACACCGTCGTGCTGGAGGTGGAGGCCGACGATATCGCGGCACTGCGGGCAGCCCTCAACATGTGGCTGCGCCTCCTTTCCGTGGCCGCGGAGATGCAGGAGCTCGCTGTCGGGGCAGGGAAGGGAGGCGGCGGCTGACCCTTCCGCGGGACAGGCTGTTCCCTTTCCTCCCAGCAGGACCTCGGATCATTCCCTGACAGGCGATAAGCATTTTACCCGTGAAGGGACCACGGGAATGTAAGGAAGGTCCCGGAGAGCCACCGATGCGGAGTATTCTGATCCTGGGGGGAATCGTTGCACTGGTGCTGATAGCCGCGGGGCTGGCGGTGGTGCCCAACCCGCTGGGGGCTGCCGTGGCCGGGGCGTTCCACGACATCACCATGGACTCAACCCTTACCTACCAGGTGCAGGTCTGGAGCGATGCGCCCCTCTCAGACCTGGAACTCATTGTCCCGCTGCCGGCCGGGCCGGGGAGTGAGGTGATCGCGGATGCCCTGGCACGGGGTGACGTGAAGGAGTGGCCCGAAGGCTGGAAGCTCACGATCCTGGAGGCACCCACCGTCACGATGCTGAAGATCCAGGCGGACCGTCTGGGGGAGGCGCCCGGTGACAGCACCACCCTCCGGGGGCTGTTCCAGACTGCCAGGTCCCGGATCTCCCACGGCCCGTGGGAGGAGAACCTCGTTGTCAGGGCACGGCCGGGGCGATTCATCGCCACCGATGCACCCGAGGGAAAGGAGCCCCTCCTCCAGCCCCGGTACAACCTGACGGGGTCCGCGTGCGGCTGCAGCGTCAACCTGGTGGGGGAGCAGTCGGGGCGGTTCCTGTATGACAGCCCCGTCTTCACCGGGTACCAGTCTCCGGAACACACAACTGTCGGGGTCTGGGTCCGGGTCCAGGGGGTGAACCGCTGGTGGGCCTACCACTGGTCGTCCAACTATTATTCCGACAGCCTCCGGCTGGTGTCCACCGACGGTTCGGACCGCTGGATCCCCGCAATGGGCATCCAGACACAGAACAGGGGCCGGTACGGCCGGCCTGTCTCGTTCTGAGACGGATCCCCGGGGATGGTTCAGGCAGCCGGAATCCGGAAAGGGCGCCGATCCCCCCGGAAGAAGGGGGAAAGAATACGAGCACAGGCAGAACCGCTTCTGTCCCGTGCACTGATGGTGGTCCACGGGCCGGAGGCCTTTGATGTCGGGGACGTCCTCCGTCTCCGGGAACTCCTCTCGCCCCCCCGGATCCTTGTAGCCGGCGTCATGGCACGGACCGCGGCCGAGGAATCCGGACTTCCGGTCACGTTCTGCGGTGAGCCCCCCAGCCGCGTCCTCCGCCGGATCCGGGGACCGGCCTACCTGCTGAACCGGGGCAAGTCCCCGGAGTCCGGACGCGTCTTTGGCGAAATCGTTGCCCGGCGCCTGGGAACCGTGGGGGGGCTTGTCCAGGTGGAGTGCGGCCACGGCCGTATCTATGTCTGGAACCGGGGGGACCGGGCACTGGCGGATGCCATCCGCCGGAGGACCGGCTACCCTGTCGACGCACGGGAGACAGGGCCGGACGAGGAGGGATCCCGGCGCCTGATCCGGGGATGCCGACCCGGGGAAGCGGTCTTTGTGAACGGGGTGGTCATCGGCACGGCCACGGCCGGGACCGTGGTACTGCACGGGAAGGACGGCATGGTGATTCCCGGCGAGGGGCTCCATCCCAAGCCCCACGGGCTCTCCAAGCTGGCCCGGGCCGGCCCGGTGAACCTGAGGGAGGCCTGGTGCAAGAGCGGCATGATCCGCATGGTTCCCCCGCGGGCAGGTGGCGAGGCTCCCCCTGAAGGGAGGGTGCAGGTCGTGGACCACTGCGGTGCTGACCTGTACCGGGGGTTCCACCCCGGGATCTGCGGGGTGCTGGCCATCGGCGATGACACCACCGCAGTCTGTGGCCACATCTGCGTCCACCTGGGTATCCCGGTGCTGGGCATCGTGGACCGGGACAGCGACGGGATCGTGCCGGAGGGATTCGCACCGGGATCGGTGATCGCAGAGGTGGTGGACGGGACCGACGATGAGCTCGGCGAAGAGGTGGCCGCCATGGTTCCGGAAGAGCCGGTCGCCTGGGACGGGTGGGTGACCCGGGTCCTGGCCATCATCGGGAAACGGGTGCGGGTCAGGCGGTTCCCGGGGGACTAGCCGGGATGCGCTGCGCCGAGTGCAAGGGGAGGCTCCTCTGCGGCCTCCCCGCCTGCCCGGTGATGATCCGGTTCCATGCCCAGCTCCGGCTCCGGCCGGCCCGGGAGTACGCCGGCACATCCCCCTCCGTGTTCCTGGGCAGCCGGGGGTATCCCGCGGTCCGGGGCGGGCCGCTCCTCGTGGACGACAGCGATCTCCCCACCGACTGGATCAGCCGGGGGCTTACCCTGGACCAGATCGTGGGGATACGGGCAGGGACCATCCGGGGGATGGCCCCGGCAGGAAGGCAGGGGGATGCCCTCCGGGAGATCGCCCTCTCCTCCCGCCCGCTGGGGGTGGAGGTGGCCTTCGAACGGGTACCCCGGTTTGACCTGGCGTTTGACGGGACCGTGGCGCCCGTGGGCCTGACCGGCGAGATCCGGAGGATGGAGGTGCTCGGGAATCCTGTCGTGGAGCGGCCGGTGGAGAAGGCCACCTCGGACACGGACCTGGGCGCCGGGGACGCCTGTGCCCTCCTCCACCGGGACGGGGTGGACGTGTACCGCATCGCCCGCCTCTTCACCGCGGGCCTCCTGGGGCGCAGGCGCCGGATGGTCCCCACCCGGTGGGCCATCACCGCGGTGGATGACTCGGTCTTCCGGGGCCTGCACAGGGCCCTCTCCACGGCACCTTCCCTGGAGACGGCCCTCCTCCACGAGGCCACGCTCTACGGGAACCGGATCCTTGTCCTCCTGGCACCCGGCCCCTGGCGGTTCGAGATGGTTGAGGTCTGGGGCCGTCATTCCCTGTGGGGAGGGGAGGAGGACTACGTGGTGGTGGACGGCGAGCGGGGGAAGAAGAAGGGATACTCCCCCATCACGGGGGCCTACTACTCGGCACGGCTGGCGGTGGCCGAGCACCTGGTCCGTACAGGCAGGACCGGGACCGTCCTCGTGGTCCGGGCGGTCTCCTCAGACTACTGGGCCCCCCTGGGCACCTGGGTGGTCCGGGAGGCGACGCGGCAGGCCCTCCGCGGGCCCCCGGAAGAATTCCTCTCCTTTTCCGCAGCCCTGCCGCACCTTGCCACGCGGCTGGGAGGGTACCGGTGGCTGGAGAGGAGTGCTCTCATCCCGGAGATGCGCTCGCAGCGGCGTCTCTCGGATTACGAAATAGGGGAAGAGAGCCTTATTAATCCGGGAGCCGATCCTTAACTATGGGACCTCGCTTTCCGGGACCCCTGCTCCTCCCCCTGCTTGCCGTGGCTGGGGCGGCAGCCGAAGATGCCGTGGCCCCTGCGGCCGGGCCCACCTTCCAGGATTATTACCTCTACTACCTGGTGGGGATCGTGGCGGTCTGCGTTTTCGTGGTGGTGGTGGCACGGCTCTTCAAGGGATCCGATGAACAGCTCTCCCGGTTTTTTGTGCTGAAGGCACTGGGTGGTGCCCTCGGCGTGGTCTGCATCGTGGCGGGAAGCATCTTCCTCATTGCGGCGATCATGGTCCTCGTCACACTCTCCGGCCTCACGAACATCTTCGAGTGGGTCCTCTACGAGCTGACACCCCTCTTCGAAGGGATCCTGCAGGTCTCGGACCCGGTGGTCTCCCTCCTTCCCTTCGGCCTCTCCACCCGGACCCTGATCCTCTTTGTGCTGACCATCGGCGGGCTCGGCCTCTTCATCGTGGGCTTCGCCCTCCTGATCAGCACCCGGAGCGGCCTGTTCTACACCCGGAAGGGTACCCCCACCCGGAGCCGGTTCACCGGCTTCCGCGAGGTGCTCACCCGCGGCACCGAGCCGCTGAACCCCACGGTCTCCTTCCGCGTGGTGGACAAGGACACCGGGGAATCCTCGCCGGACGTGAAGGTGGTCCTCCGGGCCAAGGAAGGGGCACGGGTCTACCAGAAATACACCGATTTCAACGGCGAGGTCGCGTTCCAGAAGATCGAGGGCACCTTCTCCACCTACTACGCCTTCGTGGAGGGTGACGAGGACCGGTCCAAGTACCGCGTCATCCGGACTTCTGTTGGCGCCGGTACCGAGACCGAATAGTGTCCAGGGTGTCGATCTCCCCGATCCCCTTGTCATCCCGGAGCCGGATGAACCGGGGGAACCGCAGGGTGAACCCGCCGGGGTAGTGGGGGCTGGCCTGGATCTCCGAGTACCCCACCTCGAAGACCTCCTCCGGCTCGAACCGGACCTCCTTTCCCTCCCGGGAGATGACCTTCTCCCTGAAGATCTCGAAGAGGGCTGCGAGTGCCTCGTCGGAGATCCCGGTGGCCACCTTGGCCACGGGAACCAGCTCCCCGCTCTCCCCCGCGGCAAGGAGGAACGAGCCGAAGAACGTGGCCCGGCGCCCCTCCCCCCACTCGGCCCCGATGACGGCGAGATCCAGGGTATCCACCTCCGGCTTGATCTTGGCCCACATCTTTCCCCGGACACCGGGGGTATAGGGCGAATCGGGTGCCTTCACCATGATCCCTTCGTGGCCGGCATCCAGCGCTCGCCCGTAGAAGGCCTCCAGTTCCTTCACCTCCCCGCTCACCAGGTGGGGTGCCACGTGGTCCGAAAGGGTCTCCTCCAGGATCCTCCGTCGCTCGGTATAGGGCAGGTCGATGAGGGTCTCCCCGTCCCGGAAGAGGATGTCAAAGACATAGGGCACGAGCCGGATCTCGCCGGCCTTGGACTCCACGTCGTGCTTCCTCCTGAACCGGCGCAGGACGAACTGGAAGGGCATGGGCCTCCCATCCTTCTCGGCAACGGCCTCCCCGTCCAGGATCACGTCGTGGGACGTGGCGGGAAGGATGGCCCGGATCACGTCGGGGAGGGCGTTTGTCACGTCCTCCAGCTTCCGGGAGTAGACCTGCACCGAATTGCCCTTCTTGTGGAACTGGAACCGGCTCCCGTCATACTTGAACTCGGCGGCCACCTCCCC
>JAJRDC010000101.1 GCA_028678635.1 Methanomicrobiales archaeon | reverse complement strand
GGGGGCGGGCAGCCTCTTCCCGTCAGCATCCACGGTGCGGAGGTTCCCTGTGCAGAATTCCCCTATTTCCCCGCTGCATCCCTTTTTATAGCCCCCTCTCCAACCTCTAGTGATCTCGATGGGAAAGAAGGGGAAGGGAAAGGCGCCTTCAAGGGCGCCTGAACCGGTGGTCAGGGACTGCGATCCGGATCCGGCTGGGGAGGGGGTCTCCCCCGGTACCCTGGTCCGTGATCCCGGAAAAGCGTGGGAGACCCTCCGCACCCAACGGCTGGTCCAGGTGCTCCTCGGGGTGGTGGTGGCGGGATTCCTGCTCCGGTTCGTGAACCTGGGGGCAAACTCGCTTTGGCTGGACGAGGCCTCCACGCTGGGATTTGCCCGGAGGAGCCTCGTGGAGATCTGGAGCACCCTCTCGGCCGGCGAGTTCAACCCGCCCCTCTTTTACTGGATGGAGCACCTGATGCTCACCTTCGGGGAGAGCGAGGCCGTGCTCCGGTTCGTTCCGGCGCTCCTCGGGGCCCTCACGGTGGTGGTCATGTACTTCGTGGCCCGGGAGGTGCTGGACCGGCCCTCTTCCCTTGTCGCAGCGGCGCTTTTCGCCTTCTCGCCGTTCCATATCTACTACTCCCAGGAAGCCCGTGCCTATGCCCCCATGCTCTTCTTCTTTTCCCTGGCCCTTCTCTTCTTCCTCCGGGCCACGCGGAAGGGGGGATACAGCAACTGGATCGGCTTCGGCGTTTTCTCGGCCCTCGCCTTCTGGACCCATTTCTACGCGTTCGTGCCCGTCGGTATCCTGATCCTCCTCGCGTTCGCGTTCCGGTTCCGGGCCATCCGTGCAAACCTGACGGAGGCCGCAGCCCCGCTCCTCGCCCTCGGCGTTTTCCTCATCCTGGCCCTGCCCCTCGTAGTGAACGCTGTCCAGCTCTTCCTCCTCCGGACCGGAGGGGGACCCAGCTTTGGTATCCAGGGGTTCTCCACCATCACCCTGACGCTGGTCCAGATATCCGGATTCAATGCGTTCCTTGCCGTGATCCTGCTGATCCTCTTCATCGCGGGCATGGCCTGGCTCGTTCCCCGGGACCGTGCCCTGGCCGTCCTGCTGGCCGCCGGCCTGCTCCTTCCGCTTCTCGCGAGCGTCTTCCTCTCCTACCGGATGCCGATGGTCCCCCGGTACCTGATCTACCTGCAGCCCTTCCTGTTCCTGGGAGTCGCTGCCTCATTCCCCCTCTTCTGCAGGGCTGTGCGGTCCCGGTACCTGGCAGTGGCGGCGGTGCTCCTCATCTTCCTGGCCGCGGTCCCGTTCCTTTCGACCTACTACACGACGCCCCAGAAGGATGACTGGCGGGGTTTCTCCCAGTACCTCAGCGGCCAGACGAGCCCGGGGGACCTGGTGGTCGTGATACCGGGATATGTGCGGCAGCCGCTGGTGTATTACTACTCGAACCAGACTGACGGGACCCTGCTGTACGGGCTGTATACCACGGCAGACCTGGAGAAGGTGTCCGCGTCCGCGGGAGGCCACCGGATCTTCTACGTGCTCACGCCGGACATCAACTCCACGGATCCGGCCGGGAACGTGGTCCGGTGGCTGGAGGATCATACCAGGATGGACCAGGCCTTCCGGTACGGGCAGGGGATCCTCCTGCTCCGTTCCGGGTGAGGGATTCTTCCGTGGATCCTGATTCCCCTTCCCATGGCCTCACCGGGGACGCCGGCCACGGCTCCCCGGAACTCACCGGGGGGCCTGCGACTGGTCCCCTGGAACTCACCATCGTCATCCCCACCTTCCGGGAGGAGGAGAATATCGGAGCCATGATCAGGGAGGTGAACCGCACCCTGTCAGACCACGGGATCCGTGGGGAAATCCTCGTTGTGGACGACAGTTCCCCGGACCGGACGATCCCCATTGTCAGGGAGCTGGAGAAGGAGCTTCCCCATGTCCGGCTGGTAGTCCGGACGGCGAACCCCGGCCTTTCCCAGTCGGTGGTGGAAGGGTTCGGGATAGCCCGGGGGGCGGTGATCCAGGTCATTGACGCTGATTTCTCCCACCCCGTCGCCCTGATCCCGGCCTTTCTCCAGCGGATCCGGGAGGGCGCCGATGTGGCCATCGGCAGCCGCTACATGCCGGGGGGTGGCATCGGGGCCTGGCCCCTCTCCCGGAGGATCATCTCCCTGGGAGCCACGGCGCTGGGCCGGATCCTCTTCCCCGAGATCACCGACCCGGTAAGCGGGTTCTTCGCGGTCAGGCGTGAGGTGGTGTCAGGTGCCCCGCTGGAGCCCCGGGGCTACAAGATTCTCCTGGAGGTCCTGGGGAAGGGCCGCTGGAAGCGGGCGGTGGAGATCCCCTACACCTTCGAGAACCGGAAGGAGGGGGCCAGCAAGCTCCGGTTCACCACAATCCTGGACTACGCGGCCCAGGTGATGGGAATCGCGGGCCACGCCCTGCGGACGAAGGAAGGGGCGGCCTGGCGGGAGCTGCAGAGGATTCTCCGGTTTGGCCTGGTCGGGATCTCGGGCATCATCGTGAACATGGGGATCCTCTGGTGGCTCACGGAACGTGCCGGCATCTACTACCTGTACTCCAGCGCCGTGGCCATCGAGACCTCCATCATCACGAACTTCCTCCTGAACGACCTCTGGACTTTCGAGGGGGGGACGGGTCACCGGATGGAACGGCGGCTCCACCGGTTCGTTTCCTTCCAGCTTGTCTCCATGGGCGGCCTCGTCGTGAACATAGCGGTTCTCTATATCGGGAAGGAAATCTTCGGCATCTACTACCTTGTGGCGAACCTGCTGGGAATCCTGGCCGCATTTGTCTGGAACTACCTGGTGAACCGGAATGTCACCTGGCGCGGCGCAGCCTGAGGGGGGCTCCCCGGCCGGGGGAGGACCCCTGAAGGAGCCGACGGAGCCTGCGTCCGAGGGATCCTTCCCTCGGCAAGGAAGATTGATTACTCCCGCTGCGGCTCTTGTACATGGATTACCCCCATGAAACGCGTGCTGATCACCGGGATCACGGGCCAGGACGGGGCGTACCTGGCACACTATCTTCTCGAAAAGGGCTATGAGGTCTACGGGATCTACCGGCGCCTATCCACCCCTAACTTCTGGCGCCTCCAGTATCTGGATGTCTTTGACCGGGTGCACCTGATCGGCGCCGACCTCATCGATGAAGGATCCCTGATCGAGGCGATCCATATCTCGGAACCCGATGAGGTGTACCACCTGGCAGCCCAGAGCTTCGTCTGGTCGTCCTTCGAGGAGCCCATCAGCACGGCGGAGATGACCGGCCTCGGCGTGACCCGGATCCTGGAGGCCATCCGGCATGTGAACCGGGACATCCGGTTCTACCAGGCCTCTACGAGCGAACTCTTCGGGTTCAGCTCGGAGGATGGGCCCCTCACCGAGGCGAGTCCCTTCCAGCCCCAGAGCCCGTACGCCGCCGCCAAGCTCTACGGGTACTGGATCACGACGATCTACCGGAAGGGGTACGGGATGTTTGCCTGCAACGGCATCCTCTTCAACCATGAGAGCCCCATCAGGGGTCTTGAGTTCATCACCCGGAAGCTCTCCAACGCGGCGGCCCGGATATCCCTGGGCCTCCAGAAGGAGATCTCGGTGGGGAACCTGGACGCCATGCGGGACTGGGGTTATGCTCCGGACTACGTGGAATCCATGTGGATGATGCTCCAGGAGGATGAACCTGACGATTACGTAGTGGCCACGAACGAGTCCCATTCCGTACGGGAGTTCGCTGAAAAGGTTTTCTCCCGTGTCGGTCTGGATTATCGGGACCACGTGAAGGTGGACAAGAAATTCCTGCGCCCGCTGGACGTCCGGTACCTGCAGGGTGATTACCGGAAGGCCCGGGAGCAGCTGGGCTGGAAGCCGAAGGTAAACTTTGACGAGCTGGTGTCCCTCATGGTGAAGGCGGACCTGGAACGCTGGGAGCGGTGGATGAGGGGGGAGCAGTTCCCCTGGGATGCCATCCACTACCCCCATGAGAATAAGATCCTGTCGCGCTCACAGCGAATGGACCGGTGACCATGGAGGAGACGATCCGCGACCACGAAGGGCAGCCGCTGGCGGTCATCCTCCGGGCCTCCTCCCAGAAGGACGGGATCCACTTTGTATCAGAGCCCGAATACCCGCTGCAGCTGGGGGTCTCGTGCTACCGCGGGGGGGAAACGGTGAAGCCGCACATCCACCTTCCGAGGGAAATCACCCTCAACCAGATCCAGGAGGTCCTCCATGTTGAAAGCGGCCGGGTGGCCATCGATCTCTACGACATGTCCCGGAGACGGACGGGGAGCGTGGTTCTTGCCACCGGTGACACGATCCTCCTCGTGAGCGGAGGCCATGGCCTCCGGTTCCTTGAGGAGACCCGGATCGTGGAAGTGAAGCAGGGCCCCTATGCCGGAAGGGAACAGGACAAGAGGGAGATCCCCTGATGATCCCGGTCTGCGTTCCATCGGTGGGGGAAAAGGAACTTGCCTACGTCACTGACTGCCTGAAGACGAACTGGATCTCGTCAAAGGGCAAATACGTCACTGCCTTCGAGGAACGATTCTCGGAGTACTGCGGAGTATCCCATGGGATTGCGACCGTCAACGGGACCGCTGCCCTCCACCTGGCCCTGGCGGCTGCCGGAGTGGGGGAAGGGGACGAGGTGATCCTCCCTTCGTTTACCATGATCTCCACTGCCTTCGCGGTTCTCTACTGCGGGGCCATCCCGGTGGTGGTGGATGCCACGCCCGATACCTGGACGATGGACCCGGACAGGATCGCGGAGAAGGTAACGGACCGGACCAAAGTGATCCTGCCGGTTCATATCTATGGTCATCCCTGCGACATGGAACCGGTGATGCGGATTGCGAGGGAACATGACCTGGTGGTGGTGGAGGATGCGGCTGAAGCCCATGGCGCCCTCTACCGGGGCAGGAAGGCCGGGGGAATTGGCCATATGGGCTGCTTCAGCTTCTATGCCAACAAGATCATCACCACCGGGGAAGGGGGCATGGTGGTGACGGATGATGGCGAGCTGGCAGCCCGTGCCCGGTCCCTGAAGGACCTGGCCTTCGACCCAGATCGGAGGTTCCTCCACAGCGCCGTGGGTTTCAACTACCGCATGACCAACATTCAGGCAGCCATTGGCCTGGCTCAGCTGGAGAGGATCGATGACTTCGTTGCCAGGCGGCGTGACCATGCGGCATCCTATGCCCGCCTTCTCCGCCATATCCCAGGTCTCACGCTCCCCGTTGAAAAGCCCTGGGCGCGGAATGTGTACTGGATGTACGGCATGCTGGTGGGGGATGCATTCGGTGTGCCACGGGATACCCTCGCGGTACGGCTGTCAGAGGAAGGGATCGAGACCCGGGTCTTCTTCCATCCCATGCATGCACAACCGGTGTTCCGAAAGCGGGGACTCTTTGCCGGCGAGCGGTGCCCGGTCTCGGAGCGCCTGGGAGCGCAGGGACTCTACCTCCCGTCCGGCTCGGACCTCAATGGGGAGGAGATCCTGTTTGTCTGCGGGAAGATCCGGGAGATCTCGGCAGGTGAAAAGGAATGAGGGAAACGGAACACCGGGAACCTGTCCGCGGGGAACGGAAACCGTTCGTGCGGAGGGCAGCCCTAGAAGGAACAGGAGTCGGGTGAACGGGCATGGAATGGGCAATTCTTTTCATCATCGGGTGCGTGATTCTCGGGGCAAGCGGGGAGATCCTCTTCAAGGTGGGGGTGGGGAAGCTGGGCGAGTTCAACCTGGGATCGGCGGGAGAGGTCCTCTCGAACCTGGTCAGGATGGCGGGAAGCCCCCTCATCCTGGCCGGGTTCCTCTGTTACGGCGTGGCAGCGGTGCTGTGGATCTATGCCCTCTCCCGGCTGGACCTCAGCTTCGCCTACCCCATGTATGCGCTCATGTATGCGATCATCCCCTTAGCAGCCTACTTCATCCTCAAGGAGCAGATACCCACCGGGCGTTGGGTGGGGATCCTCCTCATCATCCTGGGAGTCTACATCGTCTTCCAGTTCGGGAGGAACGTGCCGGCGTGAGTCCGCCGTCCTCCGCACTTCCCGTGATCCCCCGGGATCCCGCCGGGGACCCCCCGGGACCCGCGGGGCTTGTCTCCCTGGTCATTGCCACCTATAACGAAAGGGACACCGTCATAGACATGATCCAGGCGATCCTTCGCCACGTCCGGGACCCGGTTGAGGTAGTCATCGTGGATGATGACTCCCCGGACCTCACCTGGAAGGTGGTCCAGGATATGGGCGATCCCCGCGTCCGCCTGGTCCGGAGGACCGATTCCCGCGGATTGGCATCGGCGATCTGCCGGGGGATCAGGGAGGCCCGGGGGGATAGCATCGGATGGATGGATGCCGACATGTGGATGATCCCGCCCCTCCTCCCGGCCATGCTGCAGGCCCTCGGTTCGGCCGACATCGCCCTCGCCTCCCGCTACCTCCCTGGCGGGGGGGATCGGCGGCCCGCCGGCCGGGCGATCACGAGCCTCCTCCTGAACCGGTTTGCATCGGCGGTCCTGGGCTGCGGGATCACCGACTATGCCAGTGCTGCCGGGGGAATCCTGGTACAGAGGAAGGTGCTGGACATCACGGTCCCCGAGCCTGTCGGGTACGGCGAGCGTTTCATCGGGTTCCTATACCGCTGCTGCAGGAATGGTGTGCGGGTCGTGGAAATCCCGTACGTTCTCGAAGACAGGACGGTGGGGGCCTCCAAGTCGTCACCAGATCCCCTCCACTTCCTCGGCCTGGGTATCCGATACGGTCTGGCGGTGATAAGTGCCCGGTTCCGGGGCACGGGGTGACGCCGGATGCTTCCCCTCCCCACAGGTCAGCTACCGGAACAGATTTCTCTTCCCGGCCACGATTACTAGAAAGGAGTCTCTGATGACCTCATCACAGGAGATCTTCGGGAAGGTCTACGCCAAGGCGTACGATACCCTCTACCGGGAGGTGGACTATGACGCCGAGTGCGAGGTGCTCACACGGGTCTTCTCCGAATACGGGCAACAGGGGATCTCCACCGTTCTGGACCTGGGCTGCGGGACCGGGAACCACGCGATCCGGCTGGCGTCCCGCGGTTTCCGAGTCGCAGGCGTGGACGCCTCGGAATCCATGCTGGAGATCGGCCGAAGGAAGGTGGCAGGCCTGGACCTTCCGGTCACCTTTCACTCGGGCGACATCCGTACCCTTTCCCTGGGGCAGGTCTTCGATGCCGCGATCATGATGGGGGCAGTCTTCGGGTACCAGGTGACCAATCCCGAGGTTCAGGATACCCTGAAGTGCACCAGAAAACACCTCCGGACACAGGGGCTCCTGGTCCTGGAGTTCTGGTTCGGCCCCGCCGTCATTACCCAGCGGCCGGGGGACCGGGTCCGCATCCTTGAGGAAGGTGATACTACCACCATCCGATCTTCCAGCGGGGTTATGGACGCACTCTGCCAGACGGTCGACGTACAGTTCCATGTCTGGCAGATCCAGGGCGACCTGGTGGTGGCCAGGACCCGGGAACAGCACACTATGCGGTACTTCTTCCCGAAGGAACTCCAGCTCCTTCTGGAGCATGCCTCCTTTGAACTCCTGAAGTTGGGGGCAGCTCCGGATCTGCAGCGGCCGCCCGACGAAACCACCTGGCACGTGATGGCGGTGGCACGGGCGGTCTAGATCCGACCGAAGGTCCTTTGACGGAAGGATGAAGGAACACCGGGCCCTGCCACCCGCGACACTCGGGCAGGGACGCCGGATCAGGTGGCCGTTCTTCCATGGGCTGATCGCCGGATATCGATACGCATATATCGGACGGTACGCAATCTGGAATGATGGCGAAAAAAGAGAAGAAACAGGGCAAGAAAGAATCAGAAAAGGAATTCCGCTGGTGTGGTTTTCCTCTCCGGAATGTGGATCCCGGGCTTCTCAGACGTCATCTCCTCTGGATTATCGCGGTTTCTGTGGCCGTGAAGATCCTCACCCTGGTCGCCACCCCGGTGTTCTTCCACTCGTTCATCGACCTCTTCGACATCTCCTACTACCTCAACTACGCGGTGAAGACGTTCAGCGGCCAGATCCCGTACGTGGACTTTGCCGTCGATTACCCGCAGCTGGCCCTGTTCTCCATCCTGCTCCCGTTTCCCTTCGCCCTGATCACCCAGAACGCGAACGCCTATGTCCTGGTCCACCAGGTGCTGATGGTGCTCTTTGATACCGGAACCGCGGTGCTCGTGTACCTGATTGCCCTGCGGCTGGCGGACCAGCGGCAGGCCTTCCTCTCCGGCCTTCTCTATGCCACTGCCTTTTCCACGGCCTACTTCGTCCTCACCAAGTACGATGCATTCCCGACCTTTTTCCTAGTACTATCGGCAGCCCTGTTCGTGTACGGCAGGGAATTGGCGGGATACGTGGCCGGAACCATTGGCCTCCTGGTGAAGTGGTTCCCTGCCCTCGCCCTGCCCTATTACCTGATCCATGACCTGAAGGAAGGTCGACCACGGAAGGAGGTAGCCCTCCGTATCGGGATCTGTGCGGTGATCTTCCTCGCGGTGACCCTTCCGTTCCTCATCCTCTCGCCTTCCACGTTCATCCGGACGTACACGGTCAACACCGGGTTCAATACCCTCACCCACAGTCTGGTCTACTACCTGGATTTCCTCACAGGTACGCAGTTCTTTGGTGAGATCTCCCTTGCCCTGACCGTGATCGTGCAGCTGGTCCTCCTCTTCCTGTATTACCGCAACCCATCCCGGGAGATGCGAACCCTGTGCGGCTTCATCTTCCTCGCAGTCCTTGCCTTTATCCTGACAAACAAGATCGCGAGTCCCCAGTACTTTGCCTGGGTAACCCCCTTCCTCGCGATCTTCCTCGCGGGATCACTCCCTGAGATGGTCCTCTTCTATGCCGCCCAACTCTGGACTTACCTCGAGTTCCCGCTGCTCTACAATGTCATCTACGACAATATCACGGGATTCGGCGACCCGGCCCATGGATTTCCCGCGGTAACCTTCGCCTTCTTTACCCTGAAGTTCCTGATCTGGTTCGGCCTGGCGCTGGTGGTGGCACGGAACGCCGGGATCCTAACTTGGCCGGGGAAAGCGAACCCCTGAACCACCCTTTGTCCCGGTCCGGGCAGGAGTCGCCCCAGATGTCCCCGCCACATCCCGCCTCCTCCTTCCTGATGACCCGCCACGCTGCTCCACAGCGCTCAGGAGGACGTGGGGCGGGGGTGATGGGTACCCCCCTTCATGATCTGCCGTACTCGTCCTCGAACCGGACGATGTCGTCCTCTCCCAGGTACCCGCCGCTCTGGACCTCGATCACTTCCAGCGGAGTGTCCTTCGGGTTGGAGAGCCGGTGCTTTGTTCCGGCAGGGACAAAGGTGCTCTCGTTCTCAGAGAGGACCAGCCGGCGATCCCCCAGGTCGATCTCCGCGGTCCCGCGGACCACGATCCAGTGCTCGCTCCTCTGACGGTGGAGCTGGAGGGAGAGCCTCCGGCCCGGGTTCACCGTCACCCGCTTGATCTTGTACCCCGGCGCCTCCTCCAGTACCGTGTAGGATCCCCACGGCCGGTGGACCTGGGTGTGGAACTGCGTGATGGGATCGCCCTGGGCTTCGTACCGCTCGACCAGGTCCCGCACCTTCCCGGCCATCATCCGGTGGCATACCAGCAGGGCATCCGGGGTATCGATCACGACAAGGTCCCGGGTCCCGATGATCCCCACGTGCTTGCCCGGCGCCCGGACAAAGGTGCGCTCGGCATCGATGAACTCGGCGGTGCCGGCGTTCCCCTTCTCATCCTGCGGCGTTGCATCCGCGATGGCCTGGAAGTCCCCGAGGTCGCTCCAGGAGGCATGGAGGGGAACCACCGCCACCCGGTGGGATCGCTCCAGGAGGCCGTAGTCAATGGAGATGGCCGGGAGGGAGGTGTAATCCGGATCCTTTTCCCGGAACGCACGTGCCAGGTCCGGCTGGTACGTCTCCAGCTCGCCGAAAAAGACCCCGGTGGAGAGGAGGAAGATCCCGCTGTTCCAGAGGTATCCCTCCTTCAGGTACCGTTCTGCCGTTGCCCGGTCCGGCTTCTCTCGGAAGGCGGCCACCTCGGCCCCCAGGGCGAGGTCCTTCCCGGGCCTGATGTACCCGTACCCCGTGTGGGGACCCGTGGGCGGGATGCCGAAGGTGACCAGGTACTCCGCTGCCAACGGCACGGCCCTGCGGATCTCCTCCACGGCCCCGTCCCCCAAGACGTGATCCGACGGAAAGACCGCCACCGTCTCTTCCCCCTGCTCCTCCCGCACCCTGGCCAACCCCCAGGCAATGGCGGGGAGCGTGTTCCTCCCCACCGGTTCCTGGAGCAGGTGCATCTCCGGGATCCGGACCCCCATCTCCTCCAGCTGGTTGCGCACCA
>JAJRDC010000236.1 GCA_028678635.1 Methanomicrobiales archaeon | reverse complement strand
CGACGCCGACGCCGACACCGGCGCCGGGAATCCTCGTGGAGACCACGGAAACGGCCACAGGCGCCTCGTACCTGGGATACTCGACCACCTACTACAAGCAGGCCCAGTCCCTGAAGGCGCCAGAGACCGGGATCAGCCAGGTGACGGTGGCCCTTGCGAAGAAGGGCATCCCCACCCGAGATATCACGGTCCACGTGAGGTCCAGCATGTCGGGGACCGATCTGGCCACCGGCACCATCACGCCGTCGCAGGTGACATCCACGAACTACCTGGCCCCCACCTGGGTGACGGTCCCCCTGTCCCAGAACCAGGCCATTGTGAAGGGGAGCACCGTGTATGTGATTCTGGAAATGAGTGGCTATAATTCCAAGAATTACTACTACGTCCCCATGAACAAGAACAACGAGTACAGGGACGGTTCCCATTTCCAGAACACGCGGGGAACCCTGAGCACCAGCTCCGACCTGCTGGTACAGGCCCTTTTCACCGCGGGATCCGGGTCCCAGACCCCGACTCCCACGCCCACGCCAACCCCCACACCGACGGCAACCCCGACCGCCACGCCTACGATGACCCCGACCCCGACTCCGTCTCCCACCCCCACACCTGAACCGGGCAGCACCACCGTGGTGACCACTGAAACCACAAACCTCTACACCTACCTGGGCTACTCGGACACATTCACGCAGCAGGCCCAGTCGCTGAAGGCCGCAGGGACCGGGATCAGCCAGGTCTCTGTGGCGCTGAGCAGGAAGGGCACACCCGCCCAGAATGTGAACCTGTACATACGGAGCGTGATCGGAGGGACCAACCTGGGCAGTGCCACCATTACTCCGGAGATGGTTACATCCACGGATGCGGCGAACCCCGCCTGGGTAACCCTCCCCGTCACCGCCTCCGGTCTCACGAAGGGCACCACCTATTACGTCGTCCTGAAGACGACCTCCTCGGACCAGCGGAACTACTACTATGTCCCGCTCTCCAAGGACAACCCGTACCGGGACGGCTCCCACTTCAAGAATACAGTCGGGTCCATCAACACCGGGTCCGACATGCTGGTGAAGGTCACCTTCACCGGGTAACCGGAAGAACAGCCGGGGTCCCCCCCCGCGTTCCCCCGTTTTCCCCCTCCGAGGACGATCGTCATGAAATCCCTTCTCCCCCTCGCCATCCTTCTCATGGCAGTGGGCACCCTGATTCTCCCCGCAGCAGCGGCGGTTCCCGAGAACCCGTACCGCGGGAGCCCCTCGTCGCCGCTGGATATCGATGTCACCCACATCAGCGAGAGCCCCCGGTATGCGTTCGATGCCGCAAGGAACGCACCGTCGGAGGGTGACCAGGTCACCTTCACCGCCTGGGTGAAGAACCGGGGGGGCTCATCGGGGACCGGCGTGTTCACCTACCTGTGGTACGTGGATGGACAGAATGTTTCGTCGGGGACCGCCCAGACGATCGACAGGGACAAGGACCTGAAGATCAATTATACCTGGACCTGGCAGGCCGGAGACCACGACATCTCGTTCTTTGCCGACCCAGTGAACGCCATCAGCGAGAAATCGGAACAGAACAATCTCCGCACGGTCCGGACCACCGGGCTCCGGGTGGGTTTCTGGGTGGAGCAGTCGGTGTACCGGTACTTCAATGACAACCAGTACGCCTTCACCCAGCAGTACGGGATCGGCGACGAGGCCAACAGCTGGGAAGACTGGGCCCAGCGGCAGATGGCCCTTGCCAACCGCCTCCAGGCAGGGGCAGTCTATCTCTCCTCCCCCAGCGGTATCCTTGACCGCTGGCGCCTGGACCAGGTGATGGTGGTCCCTGACGATACGCTTCCCCTCAACGGGGGTTCCGCCACGGGGCAGCCGGACACCCGGGACCGCACGGTGGACATGATGTGGGGTGTTGAGGAGGACATCCTCACGACCGGTTACTATCGCACCACCGATAACAGCGCGAATGCCTTCAACCAGGAGCTCTCCCTCATCCATGAGATCCTCCATGCCCGGTACCTGGAGGATGCCTCTCTCCTCAACGTTGCCGGGCACTCGATAGGGGTCCTGGATGACCAGGGGGCTCGGATATTTCCCGGTGGCGGCGAAGTTGTGCACGCGAACAGCGATGTCCCCTCCCTGATGAACGGCGATTCCAGCCCGTCCGAGTGGGAGGCGGCGGTGCTCAACCTGTGGGCCAGGAAGCGCCCGCAGGCCGGCTGGGGAAACTACGACGGCCATCCCGGGACCGGATGGTTCCTTGCGAATTACAGTCCGGCCAGCAACTACCTCCGGGTGGTGGACAGTGACGGGAAACCGGTAGACGGTGCCCTGGTGCAGGTCTACCGGGCCGGGGAGGTCCCGATGGGATCAACGGACCGGAACCTTATCGAAGCGGCGAAGGAAATCCATCCCAGGTACATCGACAATGTGGCCGATGCAGAGGGGACCACGGATGCGCAGGGCCTCTACAGCCTGGGAGCCAATCCCTTCTCTGTGCAGGGACCCACCGGTGACGGGGATCTGGCACGCTGCGTGGATCTCGTGCGAGTCAGGTACGGGGGGAACGTCACCCTGCTCTGGCTGGATCTGCCCATGGTGCAGACCAGGTACTTCAGGGGGAACACGACCCGGGCATTGTATGACGTGCGCCTCCCTGTCAGGCTGGCGCCAGTGCAGAAAGTGACATTCTCAGGAAAAGTCTCTGATGGCGCGACCGGAGCCGGCCTTTCCCAGATCCCGGTGACCTTCTCGCGGGAGGACGGGGGATACTCCTTTTCGGTCATGACGGGCCCCTTCGGCATCTTTTACCATGCCCAGCTGGATCAGTCCACGAACCCGGCCCGGAGCTACCTCATCACCGCCAACGCCGACAGTGGCGATTCGGCATTCCCGAGGAACCCGGCCTATGGAACTGCCGAACTGAGAGGGATCCGGCCGGACCAGAACCGCGCAGACCTTGACCTGGTCCTTTCCCCTCCTGTTACGTCCCTGCCGACGGCTATACCGGGATCAGGCACACTGGTCGAGACCGCCGGCTCCCCCATCGGATCTGCGAACCTGGGTTCCTCGGGCTCCCATCTCCAGCAGGCCCAGTCCCTGAAGGCAGCCGGTACCGGGCTTTCGGAGGTGACGGTGGCCCTTGCAAGGACAGGCACCCCGACCCGGAGTATCCAGGTCCACGTGCGTTCCACCCTCGGCGGCGCTGATCTTGCGAAGGGCATCATCACACCTTCGATGGTGACATCCA
>JAJRDC010000025.1 GCA_028678635.1 Methanomicrobiales archaeon | reverse complement strand
CATCCCGGCCTCACGGCAGACCAGCTCCGGGATCACGGTATCCCCCGCCAGGTCCGGGTACTTGCCGCCCCAGGCATTGAACCGCCAGTGGACCAGGCCCGGGAGCGGATCCTCCGGGCTGACCACATAGGTGGGGCCGTAGTCCCGGATCCAGACATCGGCGTAGTCCATCCGGTGGAAGCGGATTCGATGGAGATCAACCGCCGCGGACCGGAGCAGGGTCCGGACCCTCTTCTCCTCGCCCCGATCCGGGACCAGGAGCTCCACCCGCTCGTCCCGGTGGAGGGCTGCGATCACCGCCGTGTAGGAACGCTCCACCGCGGCGAGATCGGCAAAGGTGTCGTTGTCCCGGGGCCATGCCAGCCAGGTGGCGGCATGGGGCTCCCACTCGGCCGGCATGCGGTAGCCCAGGCGCAGGGGGGTTCCTGACCGGACCAGCAGCGGGGCGGCCCCTCCCATCCCCTCTTCCGTGAGGGAGGGATAGGTATCCGGACGGCGGTTCCGGAGGAAGCCCCACCCCTCCCGTACCCGGCCGTTCAGGGAGAGGTCCAGGTCGGCCAGGAGCACCTCCCCCCGGGTTCCCGAGGCCCGGGCCAGGACGGTGCCGAACGCATCGCAGGCAAAGGAGGACCCCCAGAACTGGAGCTGCCCTTCTCTCCCGACCCGGTTCGCCGCCGCCACATGGACACCGTTCGTAATGGCATGCCCCCGCATCACCGTTTCCCAGGCCTCCCGCCAGTCTCCTTCCGTCTGGCCGGTCCTGCTCCGGATCCGGCCAATGGCAGTGGGGTAGAAGATCACCTCGGCGCCCATCAGCGTCACGGCCCGTGCCGCCTCGGGGAACCACTGGTCGTAGCAGACCAGGACCGCGAACCGGCCGTGCTCCGTCTGGAAAAGCCGGTAGCAGCCGCCGGGGGTGAAGTAGGCCTTCTCCCAGAAGAGGGGATCGTGGGGGATGTGCACCTTCCGGTAGGGCGGGAGGAGCATCCCGTCGGTATCAAGGACCGCCGCGGTATTGTACAGGAGCCCATCCTCGCCCCGCTCAAAGACCGGGACAATGATCACGGCCCGGTGCCTCTGGGCCAGGGGGGCGAATGCCTCCGTGGACGGTCCCGGGACCGTCTCCGCCAGGGCCGACACCTCGCCCTGTTCCTCCTGCGGGAAGTAGGGCAACCGGAAGAGCTCCTGCAGGCAGACGACCTGTGCACCCTTCCCCAGGGCTTTCTTCACCGAGGCCAGCGTCCCCCGGAGGTTCTTTCCAGGATCCGGGGTCACACGGCTCTGGACCAGGGCGATGCGCAGCCGGCCGTTCATGGGTCTCCTCCCGGCAACCTTCTCCCCCATCCCTTATCAGTCCATCCCCGCCCCTGCTCGCGGAGACGGCTGGCCCGCCGCCGTGACGTCAGCCCTCCAGGAAGAGCCGGCGGTGGATGATCCGCCAGCAGAGGATCAGCTGGGCAAGGTCCCCTGCCGTGACGTAGTCGCGGTGCCGGAAGAGAGCGATGGGCCGGACGCCGGTCTGGTCCTCGATGGAGCGCTCCAGCCGCTCTACCACGTGGGCCGAGAGCTCCCCGTCGATGATCAGGTCTCCCATCCTCCGGCCATCCCGGTCCGAACGGGCGAACTCCAGGAGGAAGTCCCGTTCCGAGAGGGAGAGGATGGAGTACAGGTCCAGCAGGAGATCGGTCTCCTGGCCGGGCCGCCTCATCCGGGACTGGGAAACCATCACCTGGTACACGTTCCTCTCCATGCCCAGGTCTGCCCCGTACTTGGAGTGGCGCAGCGTGATGACCGCCTCGGCATGTTCCTTCTGGGGGGCGATGAACCGCAGGTAATCAGGTTCCCGCTCTTCGATCTCCCGCGCCACGTCCCCGGGCAGGTACCCCCGTTCCCCCACGTCCCGGCGCCTCTTCCACTCGTACTTCACGGCCCTGTCAGGATCAACGAAGAGGGAGAAATCCAGGAGGCTGCGGAGCCGTTCCGAGAAGAGCGTGTGGAGGCCCTCGACGACAAGGACCTTCCGGGAGGAGAGCCGGACCGGGACCCCGAACCTGCCTGTTGCATGCAGGTACACCGGTTTCTCGATCTCCCGCCCTGCCCGGAGCGCGGCCAGGTCCTCTTCGATCCGGTCGATCCGGTTCGCATCCGGGTGGAGGGGGGTGATCCCCCAGGCGGCCCGTTCCTCCCGGTCAAACCGGTGGTAGTCATCCAAGGTGATGGTGGTGACCAGGTCCTCCCCAAAGAGGGAGCGGATCCCCTGGGTGAAGGTGGTCTTCCCTGACCCGCTGTCACCGGCCACGCCGATCACAAAGATCCGGGGCGAGGCGCGGATCACATCCGTGAAGCTCTGGCCGTTCATGCGGTCTGTTTCCCCCAATGCTGCCGCGAAATCGTTTTCCCTGCCCCGGGTACGTACTACATCTTCCTTCGGCCTTCCCATAAGGATACCCCGGGGCTCCTCCCCACCCCCCCGCCGCGATCCACGCGGCTCATCCAGATCATCAGTTACTCTTGGTTTCCCCGATTTCCTGTGTACTGGTGTGGCGCTCGGGGGCTCCGCAGCGGCTCCGCCCCCTGCGTGGGACACCCCTGCCGGTTTCCGGGAACCGGTGATCCACGGTGTGTCGTGACCGGCATGGCGGGCCATCCTCGTCGGGGAAGGGACCGGGAGGGGGCCGGGCATGGCGGCCCTGGCCCCCTCCTGTACCACGTTCCCGGACCTCCTTCTGGCAGAGAATCTCGCACCCCAGTACATCCCTGCTCCATCGGGTAACTCCATAACCCTTTTTACCTGAAAATACCCCGATCTTTCATGGACTCCTCCCTCCCCCCGCGACAACCGGTCCCGGGCACGCGGTGATCCCATGCCGACGCCCATCC
>JAJRDC010000123.1 GCA_028678635.1 Methanomicrobiales archaeon | reverse complement strand
TCCCCGCCGCCGCTGATGGTGACCCGGGAGAGGTCCCCTTCCAGCACCTGGAGCCGGGCCAGGGTGTCATCGGCGATGGCCCGCAGGTCAAAGAACCCGGGGTACCGTTCCTGCACTGACCGGGAGCAGTGATCGCAGCCCTTCCGGAACGGCGGGCAGTGGCGGCATCCGAAGGGCGGAACCTGCTTCGCATGCCGGAAGTAGCAGTACCGGCAGAATCCCCGGCAGTCCAGGCCAGGTCTCCCGCCGATGTCCACCACGAGCTGCGTCATTCTCCCGGAAGTATCGGCCCTCCGGTATTAATGAACTTGTGATGGGGAGGCCAGGCCATGGGGATTGGACCGGGTGAAACCAAGCGGGTTTATTTACCTCCAGATGAATCCCCTTGCACGGATACGGGGGAATGGCAACCGGGGCGGGGAGTCACCGGTAGATACCGGTCCTGGCCGGCGGTCCCGGTCGAGATGCACCTCCTCAGGTGTTCCCCCAGGGTGTCCGGGGGAGTCCAGGAGTCGTCATATGAATCCTTCACTGGCGGTTATCGGGGCATTCTGTTTCGGAGTGCTCATCGGCTGGTATGTGTACTACATCAATCGTCACCGGAAGGAATCGGTGAAGGCGGGCGATCTCGTCACGATTGTCGGGGTGCTGGGAGGCGGGACCATCCTCACCCTCTTCCCTGCAGGTTCCACCCTGTTCGGCGCCTATGGAGTCGGACTAGTCACCGGGTTCTTTGCGTACTTCCTTATCCTGGTGGTGCTGGTCTGGCGTTCTGAAAACTTCACCAGGGAATGGTTCCTTGACGGCCGGAGGAAGGACCCGCCCCAGGGATGGGGGTATCCGCCGCCGGACCAGGGGCAGACCCCCATGGGGGGTGGCGGGGGAACCGGGGAAACACCGAAGAGACAGCCGGGCCAGCCACCGTGAGATCCGTGAGTACCGTGATGAGGCACCCCTGGCATGAGGAACGCAGGATGGTATCATGGCCGTGTGGTGAGCGTCCACGGGGAAGAGAACCATGACGCTCGGTGGCAGGGCAAGCATGATCCTGCTGGATGCCTACGATGCGTGCGATTCCACACCTCTTCTCCTCGCCGGAGCTGTGCTCGGTGCAGTCCTGCTGGCCGCGCTGCCCTTCCTCATTCCCGGGCTCCTGACAGTCTCTCTCGCTGCGCTCCTCCTGCTCCTGGTCTTTTTCATCCTTGTCTACCTCAACTACTGGTACCTGTCCCACCAGACCCTGGCGCATGGTCCTGAAGGGACACCCGATACTGCCCGCCAGGCAGTGGTCAGCACCGGCTTCTCGCTTCCCCTGACTCCGGCGATACCCCTCACCAAGCGCCAGACTCTGGCCTGCGGGACCAACCACCTCTACTGGGTGGAGATCGGGCCACCCGTCCCGGGATCCATCGAGCTGAAGCCCACCGCCCTTCCCCCCCTCCCGGAGAAGGCTGCCCTCACCATCACCCTTGCCGGTTTCTCTGACGGCCTGATCACGGTCCCCGGCGCTGATATCGGGGAGATGGAGATGCAGACGGATGGTTCCGCACGGGTGCTGCGCCAGCCCCTGGAGCCCACCGAGCCCATTTCGCAGTCAGGCCTTCAGAACCGCCGCCTCTTCTTTCCTGTTCGCACGCCACCGGATCCCGGAACCTACCGGATGAGGTGCAATATCTACCACGGGAAGGTCCTGGTACAGTCGCGGGAGATCCAAGCCCGGGTAACCCCCGCAGCCGAGACTGTGAACCAGGGCCCCACAGCCCTCCGCTCGGTCCTGGACTACAACCTCTCGGCGAGCCTTGACGGAGCTCAGCTCTCCTCGATGGGTGAGCACCGGCTGAGTATCCTCCTGAACGAGAGCGGCGGCGGATCCCACAGTTTCCACCTCTTTGGTACCGACGGGAAACAGAATTGGAAGAACGACGATATCCGGTTCCAGGACGGGGAACTGCAGGACCTGGGGGAAATGGCCCGGAAGAAACTGCGGCAGGCGTCCTGGGAGAGCGAGGGAGAATGGCAGAAGGGGATGTCGTACCGGTACGCAAGGAAGGAGAAGGACCGCGCCCGGTTGAAGGTGGACCTGCACCGGATGGCATGGTGGGGGAGCGATTTCTACGGGCTGCTCAAGCTCAGGATAGCAGGTCACGAAGGGAAGATGAAGGCGTTTGAAGAAGCCATGGCAGCACCCGGCCTCATCCAGCTGGCCATGAAGGAGTCCGCCCAGAGCATCATCCCCCTTGCCATGATCTATGACTACCCTCTGGATTCCGATACAGAAGAACAACACTTCCAGCTCTGTCCCACCTTCACCGAGGCGCTGGAGAAGGAAATCGTCCTGCAGCACACCGCGTGTTTCCAGGGCCGGTGCCCCAGCCGTGGTGATGGAAAAACCATCTGCCCCAGCGGATTCTGGGGATTCCGGCATGCCGTGGGGATGCCCATCTCGGTAAGGTGGGGGGCGGATGCACCTTCCACCATTCCGGTGGATGGGAAGATGAGGATCACGATGGCGGTGTCCACCACACTGAATCTGGTGGGCGACCATGCGAGGAGGATAAAGGCCATCCGGGAGGATGCGGAATGGTCCTGCTCTGCCAGGCGGGATAAGGTGCTGGAGGGGCTGAAGAACCGGCCCCACCTGGTCTATTTCTACTGCCATGGCTGCACCCGGGACAAGTTCCCTTACCTCAAGATTGGAACATCGGAGAAGCCGGAATACATCTACCGGAAGGACTTCTATGACCCTGACGTGGCCTGGCGTGACCCGCGCCCCCTGGTCTTCATCAACGGCTGCCACACCACGGCGGCCGAGCCCCTCAGAGCATTCAGTCTCAGCGAACCGGTGGTGGTCAATGCAAAGGGTGCCGGGATCATCGGCACGGAGATCTCGGTCTTCGAACCATTGGCCGCGGACTTTGCCGAGGAATGCCTCCACCACTTCCTGAAGAAGGATGGGGATTCCATCGGGTGGGCAATCCGGAATGCCCGGCTGAAGCTCCTGCAAGAGGGAAACCCCCTGGGCCTCGTCTACATCCCCTTCGTAGTGGCCGGCCTGCAGCTGGAACCCGTGGGGGAGCAATGAACGGAAGATAATCAGAGCCCGGCTATCCGGGCGTTCCCATCTCCCAATTTCCCGCAGGTGCTCCCGGAAGGCCCCTTTCATCCCCTTGGGAAGGGCCTACCGGTTGATACGCGTGATCCGGTGATCCACGGGGGAAGGCTGTGGCATCCCTCACTTCTGTCATTCCCCGATACTTTTATCGTGCTCACCGCCATGAGGGCTCTCATGCGACAGAGTGTGGAACTGCTCCATCGCTTCCGCTGGGCACCGGGGTACGATTTCAACCGGGTGGGCATCCTTTACACCAACAGGGGGTCACCGAAGGATCAGTCCTGCGTTACTGGGGACTGCATCACCCGCCTGGCCAACACCTACATGGAGGTGGAGACCGGGCAGGGGACCACCGTGGTCCCGTACCACCGGGTGCTGGAGATCCAGTACGACGGCCGGGTGGAGTGGAGA
>JAJRDC010000006.1 GCA_028678635.1 Methanomicrobiales archaeon | reverse complement strand
CGTCGAGAAATCGATGTGGAAGCACCGGGGGCCCGCCCGGGTCTTCGACGGCGAGGACGCGGCCATGGAGTCGATCCTCTCCCGGAAGGTGAAGGAAGGGGACGTGGTCGTGATCCGGTACGAGGGTCCGCGGGGCGGCCCCGGCATGCCGGAGATGCTGGCACCCACCTCGGCAATGATGGGGATGGGCTACCGGAAGGTGGCGCTTGTCACCGACGGCAGGTTCTCGGGCGGGACCCGGGGGCCCTGCATCGGGCATGTGGCCCCCGAGGCGGCCGTCGGCGGGCCCATCGCCCTGGTCCGGAACGGTGATGAGATCGTCATTGATATCGGGAAAGGAACCCTGGACCTGAAGGTGGGGGCGAATGAGCTGGCAGTGCGCCGGAAGGGCTGGAAGCCGAAGACACGGGAGCTCACCGGCGTCCTTGCCAGGTACGCCCGGACCGCAGGGCAGGCGGACACCGGGGCGGTGCCGGAATAGGCTGCAGTGGCTGATGTCCTCCATGGATGGAGGGTACCCGGGCTCTCAATACTTATGGTACTGCCGGGACGGGCCCGTGAGGATTCGCCCCCCCGCCGCGCGGGCGTCCTCCCGCGGTTGATCCGGATCACCAGGTTTCGGTGTTGTGATGAGGCCGGGCTATCCTCTCGCCGTGGGGAGTGGGGCCGGGAGAGGGCAGCGACCCCCCCGTCACCTCTTCCATGAATCCATCTCATCGGAACTGGGGGATCCTCCATGACCGCGGGCCCGCTTCGAATGGTTTAACGTATCCGGCTCCCCATTTCGCCTGAAGATGAGGTGACAATCCATGACCGAGAAGCTGCTAAACGGGAACCGGAAGTTCCGGGAAGGCGAATTCGCAAAAGAGAAGGAATATTACGCAAAACTGGCCCAGGGGCAGAGCCCCTCCACCCTCTGGATCGGCTGCTCGGACTCCCGGGTCGGCCCCGAGCGGATCACCGGGTCCCGGGCCGGTGATCTGTTCGTTCACCGGAACATCGGGAACGTCGTTGCCGTGAACTGCATGTCCTTTGCCACGGTGGCGGAGTACGCCATCAACCACCTGAAGGTGAAGGAGATCGTGGTCTGCGGTCATTCCGACTGCGGGGCGATGAAAGCGCTTGCCGCCGGGAAGGAGGGCGGGGATGCGTTCATCCCCCTCTGGCTGAACAATGCCGCTGAGGCGAAGCAGCGGGTGGAGAAGATGGGAGCACCCGCAGGGGACAGGGAGAAGAGGACTGCCCTCGAGAAGGAGAATGTCCGGGTCCAGCTGGAGCACCTCCGGGCATATCCCCTGGTGAAGAAGGCCATTGCCGAAGGCCGGGTGACGGTCCGGGGCCTCTACTACGACCTCTCCACCGGTACCCTCTCAGAGGTTGCCTGAGGCCCGGAGGAGCGGTTCGATCTCCCGGATGATCCGGGTGGCGGAGATCCTCCCGATGGAGGTGACCCTCCCGTTCACGAGAATCATGGGGACTGGCGGGTGGCGGGCCTCGATGATCTCACAGATCCTGGGCGGGACTCCCTCGTCCAGGAGCGTCACGGTCACGGTCACCCGCCCGCCATACGTCACGGCCAGGTAATCGCGCAGGCCCTCGGCCGCTTTCAGGAACTGGCCGGTGGGGTAACAGGCAGAGAGGCCGCAGGTCCGGTCGGCGTCGCAGGGGAACGGGCCACACTCCGATTCGGAGTAGCCCACGATCTCGATCTCCACGGGAGCTGCCATCCCTGTACCCGGGGAAGCCGGAGGTATAGAATGGTTACGGCGTTCTTCCCGAATCATGGCATACCCGTCCCTTTTTTTACCCGGAACGTGCAATGATCCATCGGATGGGTTTCTCCGGTCGCGGATCCGCGGGGAATCCTGTGCGGTGGCAGGTGCACGTGGCTCCATGAGCATTTTTTCCTGGAAGAAGGACGGGGAGCACCTGGTCCGCGAGGGTGAAACGCTGGCCGAGCAGGGGAAGTACCACGAAGCCCTGGCGGTCTTCACCCGTGCCCTCGGTGCAGCCCCGGATGACTGGGAACTCTGGATGAAGAAGGCCTTGGTCCAGAAGGCGCTGGGGGACCTTGAGGGGGCGCTCCAGTCCCTGGAACAGGCCCTCTCCATCTCGCCGGACCAGGCCCAGCTGTGGTACCAGAAGGGGATCGTCCTCTCCCGCCTGGACCGCGTGGAAGAGGCGCTTCCCTGCTTCGACCGGGTCATCGTTCTCAACCCGGGCCACGCGGTAACTGCCTGGTACGAGAAGGGGGTGGGCCTGGGGAAACTGGGGAGGTACGAGGAGGCCCTGGAATCCTGGGACCAGGCAATCCAGAAGGATCCAAAGTACGCGGTGGCGTACTACAGCCGGGGGATCGTGCTGGCCTTCCTGGGCAGGTATAACGAGGCGCTGGCAAGTTACGACCGGGCCCTGGAGGCGTTCCCGAGGAGCGCGGAACTCTGGTACCAGAAGGGCCTTGCGCTGGAGCGCCTGGAACGCCACGACCGGGCCCTGAAGAGCTTCGAGATGGCCCTGTCCATCGATCCCCGGCACGTCGAAGCCGGGATCGAGATGGGAATCCGGCTGGAACGGCTGGGATCCTACGAGCGGGCGCTGACCTTCTACGACCGGGTGCTGAAAATCGATCCGCAGAATGCCCGTGCATGGTACGAGAAGGGGACTACGCTCCAGAAGATGGGAAGACACGAGGATGCGCTCGCATGCTTTGACAGGGCCCTTGCCCAGAACCCGGAGAGCCTCATCGTGCTCTTCAACAAGGGGATGGTGCTCGTCTCCCTGGCGAGGACTGCCGAGGCCCTCCAGGCCTTCGATGCGGCCCTCGCGGTGCAGGATGTTCCCGAGATCCGGAAGATCCGGGACGCTCTGGCCAGTTCCGAGTAAAGGCAGTTTTCCAGGTCAGGATGTACGGCTGGAAAGAAAGGGGGAACGCAGGTCCTGTTTCCGTTTCATCATCCGCCCGAAGTTCTCCAGGAGCGCCTGGAGATTCTCCCTCGAGCTCCACCTCCTGCGGGAGGATGGTGAGGATGATGAGGAGGTGACAGGGTTCGTTTCCCTCGTGATACCCGGGAGCTTGTGATACACCCTGATGGCATGCGTTCTTTTCATGTTCTCATGTCCCGCTGGGTTACCGCCTTTCCGTGAAAGCCCTCGCCACGGCAGCCCCGGCGATGATCCCCGCGATCACGAAGGCAATGAGAACAAGGATGTTGATGGCCTGCCCTGCCATCAGGTACGGGGCCTGGAGGGGACCCTCGAAGGTAATACCGAGGCCCCCGGTGGCAGGGAGGTACACGTGCCGGAAGATCAGGTATCCACCGATGGCCCCTGCGACGATACACGCCGCAGCGAGCGGCAGATGGAAGACCTTCACCCAGCCCCCTCCCTCCTGGAGAATTCTATGGCGATAGGGGCTGTTCCCGTTCAAAGATCTTCACGGGCCGGGGAAGGATACCGGGCCGGGCGTCGGTCATGAGGCTGGTATAGGAGAGGATATGGACATGGTATTCCAGGTAGCCCCGGATGAAGTCCGACAGGCCGCGGCTCCGCCTGCCAAGGACCAGGATCACGAAGAACTGGACGAACATGCAGAGACCGGCCAATATGCCGTACACGGCGGCAACGATCCCGATCAGGATGCTGTACACGATACGGATCAGGAGCTCGATCCTCCCGGCACTCAGTTCGTAGACAAACAGCTCTTTCTGGCCTTCACCGGAGGTTTCCATGCAGATCACTCCTCAGTTCGGCCCCTTCCCCATTAGGTTTTTCGGCCGATGTTCCGACGATCCATCACTTTTGAAAGGACGCGATTGGATTATTACCCCGTAGACGTGAGGGGATATCGTATGGCAGCAACAGTCATGATTGGAGTATCGTTCATCATCGCCCTGATTGTGTCAACGATCATCATCTTCGTGGTCACAAAACTTTTCGGCGAGACGGAAGGGATCATCACGGCCCTCATTGCGGCCCTTGCCGGCACGGTGATCTATACTATCGCCTCCTGGCTGCTGGGGACGGGATTCATTGCCGCGTTCCTCGGGGGAATCGTCTGGCTGGTGGCCCTCCAGATCCTGTACAGGATCGGCTGGGTGAAGGCCCTGGTCACTGCCGTGATCGTATGGCTTGTCACTGGTTTCGTCGGCTGGTTCCTGCCCACCCTCGCCGGGCCGGTCTAATGAGGGACCGCCAACCAATGAAGGAACTCACTCTATCCGACATAAAATAGGAAAATGTGGAGGTGCCCCGTTTATCCTAGTGTATTCACATAGGTAACGATATCGTCGACCTTCATGCAGATGTGCTCCTGGGCGCCCGGGTCGGTGATCCAGTCATCCCCCGCTTTTCCGTCGATTGAGCCATCGGCCTTTGACCGGATGTTATTCTCGAGATCCTGGATGAAGCCCTGGTATGCCCCGGTCTCCAGCTTCCTGTCCAGGGCCCCGAACATGTTATCAAACGCATTTTTCCTCTGCGGTGCGTTCTTGTCAAACGCGCTGTCAGGGAGAGAGGCAATATACGCTGCGAGGTCGTCCTCTGCTCCCGTGGCATCGGCGATATGGATGGAGAGAGAGGCAGAACCGGATCCGCCATCATCGTCCTCGATGGTCAGGGTGACTTCGTAGTCACCTTTTGCCTCGAAGGCGTGCGTGGCAGAGAGGGGAGTGATATCAGTCAGGCTGCCGGTCACGGGAGCCGTCTCATCCCCGAAATTCCAAGTGTAGGCCCAGGTGTCGCACTCGGTATCGGCGAAGGTCCCGTGGAATGTGAGTGTCTGGTCCGGCAGAATGAACTGCGGGTTTGGCTGGTCGAAGGGCGCCATCGTCACGACGGGTGCCACGTTGTTCACCGTGATGGTGGTACTGTCGGTTGCCTGGAAGCCATGATTGTCCGTCACCTGGAGCGTGACGATGCCGGAATAGTCGTCACACCAGGTAGAGGTGGGTGTCATCCCCGTTGTCTCAAAGGTCCCATCGTCATCCAGGTCCCACTCGTAGGAAACAACACTGTCGCCAGTATCGGACACAGAAGAACCGGAACCATCGAATGCAACCGGCTCATTTTCCTCCGCCTCGTATGGACCGTCGGCGTCCGCCACGGGCCGGGAGGTGCAAATGGGATTGTGCATGAGCGGTGAACTGCAGAAGTCCGACACCGCATCACTTACATCGACCGAATTGAGGACCTCACCGGTATCCGTGCGTTTCATGACCACGGTCTTCATCGTGGGAATGCCGGGCAGCCTGAGGGTGATATCAAAGTCATCCTGCATGATGATATTGGGACCTTCGGGCAGGACATCACTGATACGCAGTAAGTGGGGATCTTGGAAGTGGACTGTGTTGAGCGTGGTCCCATCAGCTGAGTGCATCTCGACAACATAGGGACCCTGATCGAGTAATCCGTTCGGGGGTACCTGGCGGATCACTTCCACATCCTGGACGGTTACCTCCTCCCCGCTGAAATGGTAGGTCAGGAGCACGACCGTGGTTACCTCTTGGTGAGAGAATGTGGTTATTCCCGAGGAGGATGATGACGATGCTTCCTTCTCCTGCTGTGCGGAAAAGGCAAGAGTCGGGGGATACCATGTCGATAAAACATCATTAATCCTCTGGGCACAATCCGGTTCGAAGGTCGAGCCTCCTCCCATTTCGCACGTGTTCCAATCCGCCTTCCACCATCCATTCGGATGGCAACACGTTGTCCATCCTTCACCCCGCCAGTTGCACCAGTTTGGAGAACACGTGACCAAGTTACCCGCTGTATTGGT
>JAJRDC010000143.1 GCA_028678635.1 Methanomicrobiales archaeon | reverse complement strand
TCGAAGCGGAGGTTCACGGTGATCCCCCCGGGTGCAGGGGTCAGGTAGGGGCCCCTGAGGAGAACGGCAGGTTCAATAATCACGGGATCCCCCGATGCCGCCATTACAGGGAGGGCAAGAGAGACGAGAACGAGAAGGAGGAGCAGGAACCGGTGAAAAGGGGTCATCCTTCATCCCCTTTGGGAATGACGTGTATCGCTGCTCCAGGGATGCAGGCCGAGACCGGGTCTCCCACTGCCAGGGAGAGGGCCGGAAGATCTGACGACGGGACCCGGGCCGTGAGGGGGAAGCCGCAGTCCAGTTCGACCAGGGTGGTGTGTTCGCCGGCCATCAGGCCAGTGACGGTGCCCGGGATCACCGTGGTACCGTCCCTGGCGCAGGCGCCACCGGGGACCAGCCGGATCTCGGCGGCAGGGATGCAGACAGTGACCGTTGCAGTGGCGGTCACATTCCCCCGGGCCTGGACCCGGGAACCGCCGGGGAGCAGGATCTCGGCAACCTGGCCGGAGGTGCCGATCACCATGCCCTCCACCAGGTTCTCGATCCCGGCGATCCGGGCAGTGTCCCGGCTCGACGGGTGGCGGAAGACCTCCTCCAGCGTGCCGGTCTGGAGAATCCTGCCGCTATCCATCACCGCCACCCGGGAGGCCAGAGCGAAGGCTTCGTCCCTTGAGTGGCTCACCTGCAGGACGGTCAGCCCCTGCTCCCGCTGGAGGTCCCTCATCTCCCGCAGATAGCGGGATCGGAGCTCCGGGTCCACGGCCGAGAAGGGCTCATCCAGCAGGAGGATGTCCGGCTCCGTGGCGAGAGCCCGGGCCAGAGCCACGCGCTGCCGCTCCCCGCCGCTGAGCCGGTCCGGGTACCGGTCCGCGAGAGGAGTGAGCCCGAACCGGTCCAGCAGCCGGTCCACGGCGGATCCGGTATCGGCCCCCCGCATCCGGGGTCCGAAAGCCACGTTCTCACGGACCGTCAGGTGGGGAAAGAGGGCATAGTCCTGGTACACGAGAGCCACCCGGCGCCCTTCCGGGGGTATGACGGTCACATCCTGGTCCCGGACCAGGACCCGGCCTCCGGCGTCCGGGTGGATGCCGGCGATGGTTTCCAGGAGGAGGGTTTTTCCGGAACCCGAAGGTCCCAACACGAAGAGATATTCTCCCCGTTCCACGTGGAGCGAGATCTCCCGGAGGGCGAAGCTGCCCCGCCGGAGGGTGACCCGGTCAAGGGTGATCATCGCGCCTCCTGCGGCTCCCTGCCGCCCACCGGATCAGGAGGAAGATCAGGAACGCGACGATCACCATCAGGAAGGCCACGGAACGGCTCTCGGCGAGACCCCCGGTGGAGAACCGCTGGTAGATCAGGGTGGAGACCACCATGGGGAAGTAGGCGATCATGATGACCGCGGCGAACTCCCCGACGGCCCGCCCCCAGGCCATCGTGGCCCCGCTGATGAGATGCCCCTGGCTGAGCGGGAGGGTGACGGCAGTAAACGCCCGGAACCGGCGGGCGCCCAGGGTCCGGGCCACGTGCTCCAGCTGCACCGGAACCCGGGAAAATCCCTCCCGGACCGTGTTCACGTAGTACGGGGTGGAAACAAAGACCATGGCGACAACGATGCCCAGGAAGGCCTCCTCGAAGAAGATGCCGGCGGGAGCAAACAGCCCGCCGATGGGGCCCCGGGCCATGAAGAGGAGGTACACCATCAGTCCGGCCACCGTGTGCGGCAGGATCAGGGGGATATCGATCAGGCTCTCCACCAGCGCCTTCCCCCGGAAGTCGGTGCGGGCCAGCTGGTAGGCGAGGGGCGTACCCAGCAGGGCTAGGATCGCCACCGCAACGAATCCGGCGGCAAAGGTGAGGAGGATGGACGAGATCACGTCCGGCTCAGCCGCCACCGAAAGGAGGTGGGAGAGGGAAGTGAGCTCAGGAATGGCGATGACGAGGAGTGCTGCCACCGTGTAGGCCACGAGCATGGCCCCGGCAACGGTGAAGGCCAGGGTCATCCGGTCCGGAAGTCTCATCAGGTACCTCCCCGCAGGAATGGCCCCCTCAGTCCGTGCCCAGCGGTGCGGGCCATCCCCGTCCCCCCTGTCGTGACTCGTTCACCACGAACGCCACGAACTCCCCGCCTGCCGCGGGATCGGGGGCACTGTTCGGTACCGTGAGGGCGTACACGATAGGCCTTCCGGTCCGTTCCCTGCCGATCGAGGAGAATCGGGGAAAGCCCAGGATCACCTTCACCGTACCATAGTGATCCGCCCGGCCCGGGTCTGCCAGGTTGATCTCCGGAGGAAGCGGCACCCACGAGAAGTTCTGGGCCTCGGCCACGCTCCGGTACTCGAAAGCATAGTCGATCCCGCCGGCGGCAAGGAGGGACATGAGGAAGAGGGATCCGTCCCGGATGGCGATATGGGAGTCAGAGGGCTTCATCACCTGTGGCAGTTCCACCACCCGGACTCCGTCATCCTCCCGCACCTCCAGCGGCGGAGAGAAGTGGTCCCCGATGACGCGGGAGAAGAGGCCCGGATCCCGGTAATGGTCCCCGGAAAGGACGGCCACCATCAGCGCCCGGTAGCCTGCGGCATCCAGCATCGGGTTGGAGAAGCCCACCCGCACGTCAGGCCTGGAGAGAACCTCGGGCCAGTTCTCAGCCGTGATCTCGCTCCCGTACCGGCTCTTTGCCGTGTACGCGATCACCATCTCGTTCCGGGCGAAGGGCACGTAGGAATCGGTGAAGTTCCGGCCGGTCCCCTCCATGGGTTGATACATGAGATCCGGCACAAGGGACTCGTCGGCCACTGCCACCACATCGAAGGGTCGCCCCAGGTCCGTCACCTGCCGGATCGCCTGGATAGAGCCGTGCCCCTCCACCCGCACATCGGTACCAGGGTGGAGCGCCTCGAACCGCTCCTCCGCCTCCTCGAAGGGGTAGAGGAGGCTCCCGGCCGCCACCACCCGGATCACCCGCTCCTCCGGCGCCTGCTCAGTGGTGCACCCGGAGAGAACTGCCAGCACCAGCAGGAGCACGGCAAGGGCCGCGGCAGCTGCCGGGAGCCTCATGCCCTGCGGACCTCGATCCGGTCCACCCATTTTACCCATGCTGATCCCTCGGTCACCACACCGGGTGTCTCGGAGATGATCCCGATCCGGCAGGGGCCGCCGTCATCGTAGCTGAGCGGGTGCCCGTCCAGCTCGCAGGCCAGAACAACCCGGAGGGGCGGCGCGGCGATCTCCGAGAGGTTCGCATCGAAGGTGATGAAGTCCCTGCCCTCCAGCTGGTCGTGGTCAAAGACCCAGAGGTAGCCATCCGGTGCCGAGATCCAGACCTGATCACCGGGGCCCACGCCGCCCACGAGGGCGGCCAGGTCCCGCAGATCCACCCCCCTGACGACCCAGGGGCCGTACCGGATCCCGACCGTGGAAACAGCGTACCCGTGCCCGGTGACGGACGGCATGGCCCGGAGGTCGTCAAGGGTGAGCACCCGCTCCGTGGTGCCGTTCAGGGTGAGGGTCCAGCCGGAAAAGTCATCCGCAGGGACCTTCGGGGTCATCGTGGCTCCTGAGGGTGCCGTGGCACTGCAGCCGGCTGCCAGGCAGAGGAAAAGGCAGCCGAGCAGGATCCCTGCAGTGAGGGAGGAGGACGTCTGCATGCTCATCTCCGCCGTGGGAGAATCGCAGCCCCGGCGAGCGCAATGACCGGCAGGAAGGCGGCAAGGGGGATGGACGGGGCACCGGTGGGGAGCACAGGGGTGGGATCTGCATCCTCCGTGCCGGTGAGGGACTTCACCACTGCGTTCCGGACACCGTTGTACCCGCCCTGGTACACCCGGATCTCATCGATCCACTTCACCCCGTAGCCGGAGGTGGAGGGGAACAGGTCATCGAAGAGGTGGACCGCCTCCGGGGGCATCACAGCCCGCATGTCCGTGTTGCCAAAGACGTGCTTTCCCTCCGGGTTCGTGGAGGTGTCGGCAAAGAAGACGAGACGCATCCCCACGTGGTAATCGGGCGGGTAACCAACCCCCTGCCGTTCGCCCAGGTCAGTTTCCTCTGCATTAAACCAGCAGATGCCGACAGGGCCCTGGCGGGGGTCCGGCGTGGCCACGTTGGGGTACCCGAACTCCACGTGGTACCCGTCCGCCGCGTGGACCATCACGTCATCACCTGGAGCCACGCCTCCCACCAGGCCGGCCAGGTCCGCGAGGTCCGTGCACTTCACCGCTCCCCGGTCCTTGAAGTTCGTGGTCTCGTTGGGGTCCCACCGGGCCTCCCTGTCATCGGTGAAAACCGGGCCCTGCTGGTAGTAGTGGGTGACCCCGTCGCCCAGTACCGGGAGGTTCGCTTCCAGCCAGCGGTAGTCCACCGTCCGCTCCGCGGTCACCGTCCCGTTGGGCGCGATGGCCACTGCCCTCACCTCCGTGGTGGGAGCGGCGAGCACCGGCGCCGCCAGGACGGCGGAGAGGAGGAGGGCAAGGAGCAGATACTGCGTGATTCCCACAGGTTCACCTCCCTTCCTGTTGTATCCATGCCACGTGGAACCTGATCAGCTGGTCCCAGGACTGCCCCGCCACGTCCGGATCAGCGGTTTCAGGGAGAGGTGGTGGTGGATTGGACCCCCTGCCCTGCGGAGGCCGCCCTGCCCGCGGCGGTTTCAGCAGGTGGTGCAGCCGGCCCCGTTTCATGGCTTTCCCCTCCGGAGTCCGTGCGCAACCAGGACCGAGGCGAAGATGATCGCCAGGGTTCCGATGAGAGGATCCAGCGGCGGTTCCGTGGGGGCCGGGGAAGGAGCCGCGCCCGGATCAGGGAGAATGGTGATCTGTGAGACGTACATCACCGAGAGGCCGGTGGTGGTGGGGTACCGCTCCTCCCCGGAGCGGTAGTAGTACCAGAACCGCTCATCGGCAGACTCGTGCCAGTCCCAGGCGCCGAAGGCATGGATCCCCCAGGGATTCACAGAGGTGTCAGCAAAGAAAAGGAGCCGCATCCCCTCACGGTACTCCGGAACATATCCCTCGTCCGCCTTCCACCACGTGAGGACGATGGGGCCCTGCCGGGCCGGGGGCGAGTACACGTTCCGGTACACGAAGTCCTTCGTGAAACCGTCCTCGGCCCGGATCCGCACCATCTCGCCCGATCCCATACCCCCCACAAGGTCGCAGAGGTCCGCGAGATCGGTGCCCTTCACCGCCCCCATGTCCTTTTCCTGCACGTTGGTATCTTCGGCAGGGTTCCACCGGAGCGCCATCTCCTTCGCGGGATCCGGGTCATCCACAAAGACCGGGCCCT
>JAJRDC010000317.1 GCA_028678635.1 Methanomicrobiales archaeon | reverse complement strand
AGAGGGTCAGGGCATCCGCCACCGCGGCGTTGGAGACATCCATCCACTACCACGTTGCACCTTCGGGGTCATAAAAACCGGTGAGGGGAAATTTCGTCTCAAGGGAGATGGGGTCCAGGATATGCCTACGGGAGGGGGCGGAGCCCCATCCCGGCCCTTCCCCGATGAGGATAGTCCGTTCTTTGGTTGGGTGAACAGGAGTGGTCAGTCCATTCCAGAAAACCGCGAGGGGATGCCCACGCGGCGGGGGGGGGGCGAAGCCCCCCAGGAGCGTCTCACCAGTCATCAGAAGATACCGGATACCGCTGGCTCATCTGTGTAGCATACTGCATGGGCGGAGCGGACCAAACCCATATCAGAGGGGAAGGGCAATCCCGGTGTATGCAGACGTCGCTCCGCGAGGACATCCTGGAGGCGATCCTCTGCCTCGCGGGCGAGGGGGGAAGCCCTGTCCCGGTGGCCGAGATCGCGGCCCAGATCCGGTCGAAGCCCCCGATTCTGGAGCCGGTCCTCACCGATATGGCCCGGGAGGGGGAGGTTACACTCGGGGGCGGTGCCGCGTCCCTTACGGAATCCGGGCTGGAACGGGCGCGGGGCGTTGCCCACCGGCACCAGGTGCTCCAGTGCTTCCTCTCCGAGCGGCTGGGGATCGACGGCCCTTCCGCCGACCGGGAGGCCTGCCGGCTGGAGCACCAGGTCTCGGACGAGACCATTGACCGGCTCTCGGCGTTCATGGACGGCGAAGGCCCCGGCCCCGCGGGCCGGAGGGGGGGCGGCGGGAAGGAGGGACATGGGGCGAGCCGCCCGCTCACGGATTTTCCCGAGGGTGAGACCGTCCGGGTGGAGCTGATGAGATCCTCCCACAACCTGGGCAGGCTGCTGGATCTCGGAATCCTGCCCGGGGACCCCGTGGAGATCCGGCAGCGGCTCCCCAACGGCGCGGTGGTGGTCCGGGTGAAGGGCTGCGACATCGCCCTCTCCCCCGAGGTGGCAGTCTCGATCCTTGCGGTGAAAGAGGTATGAGGATCGCCCTCATCGGGAATCCCAACGTCGGGAAGTCCCTCATCTTCACCCAGCTGACCGGCGTCGGCGTGGAGATCTCCAACTACCCCGGCACCACCATCGAGAAGAAGAGCGGGGCCACCTGCGTCCAGCGGGACGTCCACGAGCTGACCGATCTTCCCGGGATCTACACCCTGGACGGCACCTCGGATGAGGAGG
Source organism: Methanomicrobiales archaeon (assembly GCA_028678635.1). The sequence continues at coordinate 3,272 of JAJRDC010000317.1, read as the reverse complement.
TGCTGGTCCGGGAGGAGATCGCCGATGGCAGGGTGGATGCCATCATCGTGGTCATGGACGCGAATCACCTGGAACGGAACCTCTATCTCCTCCTCCAGGTGGCCGAGACCGGCATCCCCCTGATCGCTGTCGTGAACATGATGGACGAGGCCGAGGCGGCCGGCCTCTCCATTGACACGGGCCGCCTCGCGGAGATCCTGGGGGTGGAGGTGGTCCCGGCCGCGGCCATCCAGGGGCGCAACATCGCCGGCATCATGCCTCTCGCCGTCCGGAGTGCCCGGCCGGCACTCGTCCAGGTCCCGTACGATGCCGACGTGGAGGCTGCCATCCGGTCCCTGGGAAAGACGGTGGGGGCGAGCCGTGTCCAGGCCCTCTGGGCGCTGGAGGGGATCGCGGGACCTGACGAGCTCCGGGAGGCCGGGAAGGTGCTCGCGGAGGAGATCGAGCCGTCACACCGCATGACGATCCACCAGATCATTGCGGGGAACCGGCACCACATGGCGGAGCGGATCGCCACCCAGGTGGCGGGAAAGGGGGCACCGCCCCGCGGGCTTGACCTGGACCGGCTGCTCCTGCATGCCTGGCCGGGAGTACCCCTGCTCCTCCTGATCCTGGGCGCGGTGCTCCTCGTCGTCTTCCTCCTGGGATCCTTTTTGGAGGGGATCTTCACCGCCGCTTTCGAGATGTACGTGATCGTGCCGGTGAGCGGGCTCGACCTCCCTCCCCTGGCCGGTACCCTCGCCATGTCCGTCCTCCTGGCCATCCAGGCCGGCCTTGCCATCGCCTTCCCGTTCGTCTTCATCTTTGCCCTGTTCCTCTCGGTCCTGGAGGACACCGGCTACATGACACGGGCCGCCTTCCTGGCAGACCGGGCCATGCACCGGGTGGGGCTCCACGGCGGGGCCGTGATCCCTATGATCCTCTCGTTCGGGTGCAATGTGCCCGCGGTGATGGCCATGCGCAGCCTGAAGACCAGGCGGGAGCGGACCATCGCCGCGTTCCTGGTGACCATGGTCCCCTGCTCGGCGAGGACGGTGATCATCGCCGGGATGGTGGCGGCCTTCATCGGGATCGCCGCCGCCTTCTCCGTCTATTTCATCGTGCTGGGACTGACCCTGGCGACCGGCCTCCTCCTGACCAGGATTACATCCGGAGAACAGTTCGGCATGATCCTGGAGATCGCCCCGCTCCGGCGCCCCGACCCGAAGCTGGTGGCAGCCAAGTCCTGGTACCGGGTCAGGGACTTCCTCTTCATCGCCTTCCCCGTCCTCCTGGCAGGGAGTATCGTTCTCGGGCTCCTCAATTATTCCGGCGTGCTGGCCCTCTTCGAGGCGCTGGTGGCCCCGCTCGTCGCGGGGCTCCTGGGCCTTCCCTCGTACGCGGCAACGGCTCTCGTCTTCGGCATCCTCAGGAAGGAGATGGCATTCGAGACGCTGGTGGTCCTGGCCGGGACCGCTGACCTCTCCTCAGTGATGACCTCCGTGCAGATCTACACGTTTGCCGTGATCTCGGTCCTCTTCGTCCCCTGCCTCTCCACGATCGCGGTCCTCTCCCGGGAGGTGGGATACCGGACGGCCCTTGCCGTCAGTGTCTACACGGTAACCCTGGGCCTCCTGATCGGCATGGCGATTCACTTCCTGGCAGGGTGAGGAGACCCTCAGGCCAGGAAGGAGACCCGTGCCGGGAGGCCAAGGACCCGGCCCACGTCCTCCGCCTCCTCCCGGACCAGGTCCCTTGTCACGGTATCGAACCGTTCGAAGGAGGAGACAGAGACTTCCAGGGTCTTTCCCCGGCGGTCGTACCGCCAGGTGCCGGCAGCGTCGCCGTTCACCAGCACCACGGGAACCGTCTGGCCGCCGTGAAAGACCCGGTCCCTGTACCGGGCCGGGACCACCTGCTCCCGGTGGTGGTACCCCAGCACCAGCGTGTCGAAGGCGGGAAGGAGGCTCACGGCGGGTGGGGAAGGCTCATCCTCGGGAACCTTCCATGCCGCGGGCATCCCGAGGATCCGGCCCGCGACCCGTACCTCTGCCAGGTCTTCCTCCACGCGCCGCCATCCTTCCCGTGCCTCCCCCAGGGAAAGGCCTGACCACCAGGCAACATCCTCCGGCCCCGCCGGCCCGTATCCCTCCAGGTAGCGGCGGATCAGCGCCCCGAGGGCCTCCTCCCGCGGGAGGGGATCCGGCCCGCCGATCCATTCCCGGGTGAGGCGGAAGGTCTCTCCGCCATCCGGGGTGTCGGGACCCCTGCAGATGAGGCCCGAGAGGCCGGCAGCAAAGAGGAGGTGGTACGCCGCCTGGCCTTCCTCTGCGATCCCCACCCGCCGGATGAGACCGTCGACAAGCTCCGCCCGGGTCAGGGACCCGTCCCCCGCGAGCAGTGCGCCGATGGCCTCCAGGCCTTCCCTGACCTTCCCGGGGGTGAGACCCAGTTCCCGCCGCCTCCGTTCGTTCCGTGCCAGGATCGCGGGGCCGATGAGCGGGACGATCCACCGGAGGTCCCGGGACTGCAGGAGGTGCAGGGTTCCCCGCATGGCCCAGCCCCTCACCAGGGATCCCTGATCAATAGCCTGCCTCACGTCCCCGGGTTCCAGGCCCCGGATCCGGGCCCGGAGGGAGAGGAGCATCGCGGGACCCTGCTGGGCATTCACCCCGCAGAGCCTCCCTGCCACCGGCACGGGATCCTTCCCCGGGGCCCGCGGGTACAGGTACTGGGCCTTCAGGCGCAGCAACTGCAGCTGACGGGGCAGGATCCCGGTCATGGTCAGCTCATCCTACCAAATACGGCCAGATATATCTTGTGCGGCGGGGGCGCACCGTCCCCCGCTCCCCGGGTGAAAAAACAATCGAGCTTATGGGGGATGCGGCTGAGGGAAGGGAGGAGGACCGCCGCATGCTGACCTTTGTAGGCCTGGGGCTCTACGACGAGGGGGACATCCCGGTGAAGGGGCTGGAATGCATCCGCAGGGCCGACCACGTCTACCTGGAGACCTACACCTCCCGGCTCACGGGCACCACGGTCGCACGGATGGAGGCGTACTACGGGAAGCCCGTGATCCCTGCGGGCCGGGAGGAGATCGAACAGCGGCCCGGCCAGCTCCTGGACCGGGCAGCGCAGGGGGAGGTGGTCCTGCTCACGGGCGGTGATCCCATGGTCTCCACCACGCACGCGGACCTGCGGCTCCGGGCCGCGGCCCGGGGGGTCGGCACCCGGATTATCCACGGGGCCTCCATTGCGAGCGCCGTCTGCGGCCTCACCGGCCTGCAGAACTA
>JAJRDC010000275.1 GCA_028678635.1 Methanomicrobiales archaeon | reverse complement strand
CCGGCGCTGCCACTTCCGCAGCCGGTAGAGCTGGGCCCGGTTCTTGGACGAGATGGCCCGGCCGTACGAGTCCCGGTTTCTCCAGTCGATCATGGTGGAGAGGCCCTTGTCATGGATCGTGAAGGTCATGGGGGCACCCACCCGGGACCGCTTGATCCTCTGATCGTTGTCAAAGGCCCGCCACTCGGGGCCGCGGTCAATGAAATCCTCGTCGATGACCAGGCCGCAGTTCTGGCAGACCAGCTCTGCCCGCTCGTAATCGTGGACCAGCTGCCGGCCGCCGCACTCGGGGCAAACGGCCTCGGCCACGTCCTGGCCCACCCGCTCGCGTTCCTTCACGAGCTCCTTGGTCCGCTTCCGGAGCGCCTCGCGCTCGCTCTGGAGCAGTTTTACTTTCTCTGTCTCCTGCATTGTTGGGTTCACCTAATCCCTGGCATAGACTTTCACGCCAGTTTCAGGAGTCCTTCCGGGATACGAGGCCACGGCGGCATAGGGATGCTCCACCTTCCCAAAGATGTCCACGATCCGGCCCAGCGGCGATAGCCGCCGATCGGTCACTTCGCTGTAGAGACGGGGCAGCTGTGCCGCGTCGCAGTGGATAACGAAGAGGCGTCTCCCTGTACGGTGGATCACACGACCTACCAGTCGCACGTATCAATACCTCGGAACTGTCCTTCTGATAAGGTAATATATATATTTTGGATGAAAAAGTATTTAAGGGTTGTGTCAATGTTTAAATATCAGTTTCTTTTCTTCAGCCACGAGGGAATATTTAAACCCAGCGAATCACGGGCCTCGGAGGAAGAGAGCCCCGCTCCACGCGCCACCAGGCGCCGCGCGCCCGCTGGAAGGAGATCCTGGGGGCCGTGGGCGTCCGAGTTCACCACCAGGATGCAATCAGCCTCCCGGGCCACCATGGCTACGTGGCCATTGGCCCGGTTGTGACCGGCCCGGGAGGTGATCTCCAGGGCAATGGAACGGCGGGCCGCCTCGCGGGCATCCCTGGCCGAGATCAAGCCGGGGTGGGCCAGCACGTCCACGTCGTCGCAGGTGCAGGCCGCGTGGTTCGTCCCCGGGGCCACGGGCTCCACCAGCGTCTCCCCGTGGACCACCACTACTTCGGCCCCCTCCTCCCTTGCCCTCCGGGCCACGGCGGGGATACAGGCGGGGGGGACGTGGGTGATCTCCACCCCGCAGAGGAAGGCGAGGCCGTACTCGCCTGCCATCTCCTTCACCTCCTGCTGGGCCGCGATCACCTCCGAGAGGTTGCTGTGGTCCACGTGGTCGGCGATGGCGAGGGTGGTGTACCCCAGGACCGACGCCCTCCGGACCAGCTCGATGGGGAGCATCTCGCCGTCTGAGAGCAGGGTGTGGGTGTGGAGGTCGTACATGCCGGTCATGCCTTCACCCCCTTCACCTCCAGCCTGGCGGCCACCTTCTTCAACAGGGATTCCTTGGAGCCCTTCCACTCGGCCACGATCCTCCCCTCGCGCCTGAACCAGTGGGCCGGGTGGGACTTCGCCTCCCTCCGGTGCCGGATCCCGCACCGTCTCACCGCCCGCTCCAGGTCATCCATGGTGGGCCCTGTGACCGCCATGGTACGGGGAACCCGCCGTCCCTCTCCCCGCTCCAGCCCTGCGTCGAAGTAGCAGGGGTACAGGATCCGTTCAGGGATCTCCCCGGCCTTCGGTTTCCCCACCGCCTTCTCCTTCACGGGAGCCTCTTCCTTCACCGCCGGCTTCGCCTTCCCGGCCGCCTTCTTCTTCCCGGCACCCTTCATGCCTGTACCCTTGGGGTGTGAACCTATAAACCGATTCGCGATCCATCTGGTATGCATGCACCACATCGACGTCCACCTCGAGAAGGACATCACCGCGGCGAATGCCCGGATCGCCGACGGGAACCGGGAACACATGAGGAGGCACGGGGTGCGGGCTTTCGATCTGCTGGGTGCCATAGGGTCTGGGAAGACCGCGCTCATCGAGCGGATCGTGCCGCTGCTCCGGGCCCGGGGGCTCGCGGCCGGCGCCATTGCCGGGGACGTGTACGGGGACGACGACTTCCAGCGGATCCGGGCCCTGGGGATCCCGGTGGTGAACGTGAACACCGGCAGGGAGTGCCACCTGGACGCCCACCTGGTGGAGCATGCCCTCCACGATCTCCCCCTCGATGAGATCGATCTCCTCTTCATCGAGAACGTCGGGAACATGGTCTGCCCCACCGACTTCTCCCTGGGGGCGGAACAGAGGATCGTGGTCGTCTCCTCCACGGAGGGGGACGACGTGGTGAACAAGCACCCCATGATCTTCCGGAGCTCCCACCTGGGGGTCATCAACAAGGTGGATCTCGCCCCCCTGGTCGGGGCCGACCTGGACCGGATGGAACGGGACATGCACCGGTACAACCCCGGGATGAAGGTCTTCCGGACCAACCTAAAAACCGGGGAGGGCGTGGCCCCCCTGCTGGACGCCCTCCTCGGGTGAGCGGAGAGGTTAAATAGCATTCCATCGAATGATAAAGAACCAGATACATTCTCGGTAAGGAGCGGGGTGATTCTATACTCTGGCAGGGACGATCCATCCGGCGGCAGACAGGCGGCAGGAACCGCCTGCTGCGCCGGAAGAAGCGCTTTGAGATTGGGCGGGCGCCCACCGACACCACCATCGGCGACGACCGGATCCGCCGGATCCGTACCCGCGGGGGCAACGTCAAGATCCGGGCACTCCGGGTCCGGTTCGCGAACGTTGCCAACCCGAAGGACGGCACCAGCCGCCGGGTAAAGATCGAGACGGTGGTGGAGAACCGCGCCGACCCCAACTACATCCGCCGGAACATCCTGACCCGGGGCGCCATCATACGGACCGAGGCCGGGAAGGCAAGGATCGTCTCCCGGCCCTCGCAGGACGGCGTGGTGAACGCCATCCTCGTCGAATAGGGAACCCCATCCTTTTTTACCCTCCGCTCTCCCATCGGATACTGATGCGGAGAATCTATTACCGGTTTCCCACCACCTATGACCTGGACTTTGACCTCCCCCGCCCCTTCGGGGAGGTGCTCCGGTGCCTGCACACACTCCATGACTCCCACAGCACGTACCGACGGGGGAACGAGCTGGTCAAGCGCCAGATACTCGTGCAGCTGGCCACGAACCGGATGAACTTCGAGATGCTGGATGCCCTCCCTCCCTTCGAGGACACGGTCACGGAGACGGCCGATCTGCGGCTGATCCTCCACGACACGATCCTCTCCGGCCAGGGCCGGTTCCCCCTCTCGGAGGATATCTTCCTGCTGCGGGTGGAGGACCGGGGCGGGCACTGCGAGTGCATCGTGGTGCGGGAAGGGGACATGGGGACCATGGACGCCACCACCGTGCGGGATCTCCTGAAGGGTGCCTGCCCGTGACCCTGCCCGTCACGGTGGCAGCGCCCTTCAAGCACACGCGGAAGGACCGGTTGAAGAAGAGCGAGTTCGTCTTCTACCTGGCCATCGACCGGAAGTGGATGAGCCGGGAGGAGGCCCACCGGGTCCTGGAGCGGGCGGCGGAGGAGGGCCTCCTGGAGGTGTCCCCTGACGGCTGGGTGCGGCCGCTCCTGGACCTCTCGGCGGTCACGGTACCCGTGGGGTTCCGGCCCTCGTCCCGCATCCTGGAGACGGTACAGGCCTCCCAGGAGCTGATCCAGCGGATCGCGACCCAAGGCGGGATCACCCCCGCCCAGGTGACGGCGGAGGTGAACCGGGTGACGGAGCAGGAGTTCGACGGGAAGATCCGGCTGGAGGCGGCGGTGGTCCTGGTGGCCAAGCGCCAGGGAGTACCGTTCGAGGACCTGGTGGAGAGGCTCACCGCCGAGATGATGAAGGGGCAGGGACAGGCGGACACGGCGAAGAAACCCCAGTGACAATTCCGATCGACAGTATGTAGCATCTGTTTTCAGGAACTGGATGAATCCGATGCCATGGGACGAACTGCCCTATCCTCACGCGGGGTGGGGATGGGAGGGGGCGCTGCCCCCTCCCGCCACCCTCCTGCGGAGAGGATATCTTCTCCACGCTGGAAAACCGGGCTCGGTGCACGGGACGATATGCCATCCGCCGATGATCGGCGGCCGATTCTCTCAAAGAAAAAGAAAAAAAGTTATTCCTTTGCCGGGGCCTGCTCGGCCTTCTTCTCGGGTGCCGGGTGGGGCCCGGCCTCCTGTTTCTTCTCGGCTCCGGCGTCCGCCTTCTTCTCCGGTGCAGGGTGGCCCTCGGCCTTCTTCTCGGGTGCAGGTGCGGGAGTCGCGGCCTCCGGCTTCTTCTCATGCTTCTCTTCCGGTTCCTTCTCGTGCTTTGCTTCGGGCTTCTTCTCGGGGGCCGCCGGCTTCCCGGCCGCTTCCTTCTCCTTCTCGCCGGCAGGCTTGCCCAGCTGCTCGGCAAGGGGTTTTTCTCCCCAGGCGCTCACAACGGCATTGATCTGGACAAAGTCACCGGTGATCTCGTTCCCCCGGATCGACTTCCTCCGGCGCTCCCCCTCGTGCACGGGGTGATACCCCCTCCCGCCGGAGAGGAGCACCTTCCTGCGGGCCATGCCCGGGATGTCCTTCCGTGCCGGCGTCCCGACACGGTCAGTCCCCCCCGTGATTCGCATCCGGTACCCGGCCAGGCCGACGGGACTCCCGTCCACCTCCTCGCCGATCTTCTTCCCCACAAAGGCACCGGCCGCGCCGCCCGTCACCGCCAGGTTGTAGGCCTTGCCGGTCTTTGTATCCGAGAGAACCACCTTGAACTCCACCATAGGATCTCGCACCTTCGAATGTGACAATACACTTGAGCAGGGGATCTATTAAATACTACCACCTGCCGGGAAGGCGGGAGGAGGGTGGATGATCCTTCCCGGACCCAGGCGGGAATTGGTACAGGAGGGGGCGCTGCCCTCCCTTAATCCCTCTCCCGATGAGGATATCCTTTTCCGGTATATTCTCGTTGCTCTCAGGGATTGTCCCCAGACTCCGGCAGGTTCTCACTTCCCCCAGAAGGCATTGTCCTTCCGGCGGAGAGCGGCGAACTCGGCAA
>JAJRDC010000086.1 GCA_028678635.1 Methanomicrobiales archaeon | reverse complement strand
AGATCATGGAGACCCTGGTTCCACCGGGTCACCGCAATCATCGCCACGCCGGCACCGAGGGCGGCAAACGAGAGGATCTTCACCAGAAACCGGCCCACTGCACGGGGAAGGGAGATGCCCGCCCCCTCGAGATCCACCACGTGCAGCTGCAGCAGCTGCTTGCCCATGGTCCCCTCTGCAGGCGACGACTCTCCCAGGGAACAGTACAGGAACGTTGCCAGGAGGCCGAGACCGGCGATGAATGCCAGGGGAGTTGAGACGATATGTGCCGGATCCGAGGTACCCAGGAATGCCTCCTTCAGTGGGGAGAGGACGAGGACTAAAAGACCCGCACCCAGGATGGAGAGGAGGATGCCCGCATCCACCAGGAACGCGGCGGTCCGGGCCCAGAAACCGGCGGGCCTGCCCGGGCCCAGGCCTGCCGGAGGGCCTGGGGACCGCACCCCCTCATCTCCCCCTTCGCCAATACCCATGGAAACTCCTTGGAGGTACCTCCCTATGGTTCTTGCTGCCGTGACAACGAAACCGCCGGGGGTGATCGGACCTGGAGCAGCCACTCTCCCCGAAAATGCTCTCCCCGGGCATCTGCGAGTAAAATCAATGGATTATGCTCCTTTCGGCCTGAAGAGCCACCGGTGCCGAACAATAGGATACGGAAGCATTTTATCCTGCCGGACAGACATGATCAGTGGAATTTTCACACCGGCGGGATGGGAATGGCGAGGAGAGAGGACCGCAATTTCAACATACCGGATGCACAGATCATCGAGAACCTCATCAAGGGGGACAGGAAGCTCCGATTGAACTACCTGGATCTCCTGAAAGTGATGACCTGGTACGGCTGGGAACCCAGGGCTTTTGTTGACGCGGGAGGCATGCCGGCACTCATCCGGTGCCTGGATGCGAACGATGAAGAGGCCTGGGAGCTCTCCGCGAAGCTGATCGGGTACATCGTCGAGGTATGCGGGTCCGAGACCCCGGGTGCGGTGGATGCCGTGTCCTCCCTCATGAAGCTCTTCGATAAATCCTCAGTGACCCTCCCGGCAAAACTCCTGCCCCGGAACCAGAAATCCCTCCGGGAAGCGGCCGGCCAGACCCTCGTCAAGATCGGCGCCCCCGCGGTGGAACCCCTTACCCTTGCCCTGAAACACCCCGGCTGGGACATCCGGTTCAACGCCGCCCGTGCGCTGGGGAGGATCAAGGACACGAGGGCCCTCGAGCCCCTCTGCGAGGTGCTCATGGATCCTTCACGGATGGTCCGGAGTTCCGCGGCCTGGGCCCTCGGGGAGATCGGTGAGGAGCGGGCGAAGGCTTCCCTGGAGAAGGCCTACCGGTATGCCCTGCGGGAAGGGGACCTCTCCACCCAGTACACCATCATCTCGGCCCTGGAACAGATAGAGGACCGGCAGTTCCAGAAGGCCCGTGGGGATTGAAGGCCCCCTGGTGGATTCACGTCCCTCTCCCTGCTGGATCGGGGGGAAGTGCAACCTCTTTTTTTCCAACAGTCCATATCTGACGGTTTCAATGATGATAGTGCGGGAGGGGATACCCCCTCTTTGTCCCACCCCCCATGAGGATAGTCCGGCCAAGTCAGTGTAAACCGATAGATCGTCCCATCAACCGCGGGGGGACGCCCACGAGGCGGGGGGGGCGGAGCCCCCCCAGGAGCGTCCCGGTACAAGTCGGCGATTCCGGCATACCGGGATTTCCGCCGAGGTTGATTCCTCAGGAAAGACGGGCCAGGGACTCCTCTGCCTCCAGCCTGACGCCCTCTTCAGGATCCCGGAGGGCCCGTTTCAGGGGCTCCACCGCCCGCTGATCACCAATCTCGCCCAGCGCCACGGCCGCCACACCCCGGACATCCCCGCTGGCGTCGTCCAGGGCACGGATCAGGGGCTCCACGGCCCTGGGGTCCCGGATCTCCCCCAGGGCAAGGCCTGCCACGATCCGGACCCCTTCCCTCCGGTCAGCCAGCAGGTGGATCAGGGGCTCCACCGCCGGGGCACCGATATCTCCCAGGATGTCGGCGATGGTGACGAGCACGTCCCCCTCCGCCTTCCCTGCTGCTTCCACAAGGGCCGGGATGGCTGAGGGGCCGATCTTTCCCAGTGCCACACCGGCCAGCAGGTGCACCTCGGGCTTCGGTGAGGAGAGCGCTGCCACGAGGGCCGGGACTGCATCCTCACCGGTCTCGACGAGGGCGTCCAGGGCATCGCTCCGTTTCGTGACATCCGGATCCCCCAGTGTGGCGATGAGCTCCGCGATCCGGGACACCTGCTCCTTCTCGGCAGAGGGAGGAGAATCTCTTCCGATCATGGCTGATCCTGGAGAACTGCCGGATCCCACTGGCACCTTCCCCTTCATCAACCTGCTGAAACATGGTCCGCCGTTCCTCCGGGCCGGCCCGTCGCCCTTATCCCGCCGGGTCACCCACCCGGTAACCGATGTTCTCTGCCATCGCCGGGAACCTGGTCCTTGGGTTCGTCATCGGCCTCACCGGAGCCCTCGCGCCGGGTCCCACGCTGGTGGCAACGATGGGAGCAACGCTCCGCGATGGCTGGAAGGCAGGACCGGCGGTCACCCTCGGCCATGCTCTGGTGGAGACGGCCATCTTCGTCCTGATCCTGGCAGGGATTTCAACGTCGGCGGTGAAGTTCACGGGCGGGATTGCGCTCGTCGGGGGTGCGGCTCTCGTGATCTTCGGGATCCTCACGCTCCGGTCCGCCGTCGGGGACAACCCGCCGGAACAGGGGGACGGACCCACCGGGAGCTCCCTCGTGGCCGGCATCGTGACAAGCATCACCAACCCCTACTTCTGGGTCTGGTGGCTCACAATCGGGAGCGTGCTCTTGATGGTGGCGCTGGGGGCAGGGATGGGCGCGGCCATCGCCTTTATCCTCGGACACTGGGGTGCCGACCTGGCGTGGTATACCTTTGTCTCTGTCTGTATCCACCAGGGTCGGGGCATCCTCTCCGGCCCGCGGTACCGGGCAGTGCTGGCAGTCTGCGGGATCTTTCTCATGGTGTTCGGCGGGTACTACCTCTGGACCGGCTTTCAGATCCCGTGAGAAGATACCCCCGGGCGGATTCGAACCGCCGTCACCGGCTCCAAAGGCCGGGATGATTGACCGCTACACTACGGGGGTGCCTGATCCTAAGGCGATGGGAGCATAATTCAAGATTTCC
>JAJRDC010000314.1 GCA_028678635.1 Methanomicrobiales archaeon | reverse complement strand
CCCTTCTCGCCGAAGGCCTGCTTGACCCAGGCATATACGCCACCCCCTTCCGGCCAGCCGGTGGCCAGCTCGGCTCCCGCCAGGGAAATGGGGATGAGGAAGAGGATCGTGCCGATGATGTACCAGCCGATACACTCCCACCCATAAATAGCCATGGAGGGAAAGTTCCTGATGGAGAGCACCGCCGCCACGTTGATCATGGCGAGGGTGAAGACTCCCAGGATCTTCTTTTTCTCTTGCGGTTCCATACCCATTCCTCACCTGTCTTTGGATTTCAAGGCATACACTTTGTACTTCCCGTCCTCCACCTCGACCCCGTGGGTATCATGGGTGAACCCGGGGAACTGCGTGTCAAAAGCCTCCAGGGACCGCAGGTATGAGAGGATGGGCCCCCGTTTGTCACCGAAGTTCTCACCTGGCATGAGAAGCGGGATCCCCGGGGGGTAGGGCACGACGCCGGTCGCCGCAATCCTGCCAGCCAGCCGATCGAGGAGCAGGTGCTCCACCTGGTTGTGCACGAGGCGGGTGTAGGCCTCCCGGGGCGTCATCTCCGCCTCCGGTAGCTGGGAGAAGGCCTTTGCCATCCATTCCGTGTTCCTCCCGCTGGCCACAGCGGCAAACATCTCGTCGGAGAGGTCCCGGAGGCCCATCCCGCCGTACCGGCCGGGGTAGGACTCCACCAGGTCGGGGAGCACCTGGGTGAGGGGCGTGTTCCGGTCATAGTCCTGCTTGAAGGAGAGGAGCGCGTTCACGAGGGTACCCCACTTCCCCTTGGTGATCCCCAGGGAGAAGAGGAAGAGGATCGTGAAATCCGTTGTCTTCTCCTGCACGATGCCCTGGTTGTTCAGGTACGCGGTGACGATGGAGGCGGGTATCCCCCGTTTCTCCAGCTTCCCCTTCCGGGACATGCCCGGTGTCACGATGGAGACCTTGATGGGATCCAGCATGCAGTAACCGTCCTCGAGATCGGCAAACCCGTGCCAGTCATCGCCCGGGTGGAGAACCCAGGCATCAGGAGAGGTTACGAGGAGTGAGTCCGGTGCATCCTGGAAGGCCATCGTCACTCCGGTCGCCGGGTCCCGGACCGTGTCCGGCTGCCAGGGGGCAAAGAACCACCCTCCCTCTGCCACGAACTCCGCATGGATCCGGGCCATCGTCTTCCGGAACGCGACCGCCTCCTGGATCGATTCCGTTGTCAGCGCAAGCCCGAAGGGGCCGTCCATCATCGATGCGCTCACCTCGTTCGAAGCGATGATGGTGTACAGGGGGGACGTGGAGGCGTGCATCATGAAGGACTCGTTGAACCGGGCATGGTCAACGGGATCCTTCCCATCCCGCACATGGATGAACGACGCCTGGGAAAAGGCGGCCAGGAGCTTGTGGGTAGAGGTGGTGGCAAAGACCGTCGGGCCGTGGTACCCGGCGGGGTTGCCGTACATGGCGTACCGGTCCCGGTAGAGCGGGTTGAAACGGGCATACCCGTACCATGCCTCGTCAAAGTGGATCCGGCTGACCGTCGGGCTGAGCAGTTCCAGTACCCGCCGCACATTGTAGGTCAGTCCGTCGTAAGTGGAGTTGGTGATGACACAGTGGACCGGTTTTTTATTCTTTGCCTCCGCAGCAAGGGTACTCTCCTTCACCGCCTTCTGGATCGCTCCCTTCGCGAGAACTTCCGGGTGTATCGGGCCGATAAGGCCCAGGTAATTACGGGAGGGGAGCAGGTAGACCGGCCGGGCACCGGTCAGGGTGAGGGAATGTTCGATGGACTTGTGGCAGTTCCGGTCACAGAGCGCGATCTCTCCATCGGTGACGCAGGCCATGAACACCACCCGGTTGGAGGTGGAGGTGCCGTTCGTCACGGTGTAACTCCGGTGGGCCCCGAAGACCCGGGCCGCGTATTTCTCGCTTTCCCCAATAGGCCCGGAGTGGTCCAGGAGGGAGCCCAGCGCCCCGACCGAGATGGAGAGGTCGGTGCGGAAGAGCGGTTCGCCGTACACCTCGTGGAAGGCGAGGCCGACCGGGGATTTCAGGAATGCCGTGCCACCGGTGTGGCCCGGCGTGTGCCAGGAGTACTCATACACCTGCGAGAACGCGGCGAGCGCCGCGGTGAAGGGGGGGACGATCTGCCGCCGGTACCGTCCCATGGCGGCAACGATCCGCCCGGCGATGAAGGCGGGGGTGTCCTCCAGCAGCCAGACAAAATCGCTGACCTTCTCCATGATCCCGGTGGGGATCGCCGAGGCAGCGGTCCGTTCGGCCATCAAAAAGACCGGGAGAAGATGGTTCCGTGACCGGAGCATCTCGATCAGCTGTACCGCCTCCGTGTGGGCACTCTCCTCTTCCCCGATATCCCAGTCCAGGAGGAAGCAGTCGATCCCCGGGTCAGAGATAACGATCGACTCTGCATCGTGAATCGAGAGGGAACCGATGACATCGGTCTCCTTCTTCTCCAGTTCCCCGATGAGCTTCCTGCAGGCGGTTCCCTTGGCATTCTCGGCGTTCAGGTCATTGTTGACAATAAGCACCTTGAATCTGCGAAGGGGGCTCAT
>JAJRDC010000307.1 GCA_028678635.1 Methanomicrobiales archaeon | reverse complement strand
CGGGTGGACCGGCCCCGCACGCTGGTGGTGAAGGGCACCTGCCCTCCCGGAGAATCCTATGAAACCGTGGCATGTGGAAATCTGTGACGTGACGCTCCGCGACGGTGAGCAGACCCCGGGGGTCTCGTTCACCCGCGAGGAGAAGCTGGACATCGCATCGTGGCTGGACAGGATAGGCATCGACGTCATCGAGGCCGGTTTTCCCGCGGTCTCGCCCTACGAGAAGCAGTGCGTGGCCGCCATCGCGAACCAGGGGCTGGAGGCCCGGATCTGCGGCTTTGCCCGGGCCCGGCAGGGGGACGTGGACGCGGCCATTGAGTGCGGGGTGGACATGGTCTCCCTTTTCATCGCCACCTCGGATCTCCACATCCGGACCAAGTACCGGAAGCCCCGGGACCAGGTGGTAGACGAGGCGATGGCCATGGTGGAGTACGCGAAGGACCATGATGTCCAGGTCCGGTTCGCCGCAGAGGACGCCTCCCGGACACCCCTGAAAATCCTGAAGGAGGTGTACGGGAAGGCCGTCGTCCACGGGGCCGACCTCCTCTCCTATGCCGACACGGTGGGGTGCCTCACCCCGCTCCAGATGCGCAGGATCATGGCAGACCTGGTGCGGTCCCTGGACAGGCCCCTCTGCGCCCACTGCCACAACGATCTCGGATGTGCCACGGCCAACACCCTTACCGCGGCCGAGGCCGGGGCGTTCCAGCTCCACACCACGGTGAACGGCATCGGTGAACGGGCAGGGAACGCAGCCCTCGAGGAGGTGCTCGTGGCCCTGCGCCTGATCGGGGGCGTGGACCGCTATGACCTCTCCCACCTGAAGATGCTCTCCAGCCTGGTCCAGCGCTATTCGGGGATCACGCTTGCGAAGACCAAGGCCGTGGTGGGCGAACATGCCTTTGCCCACGAGAGCGGGATCCACATCGCCGCAATTCTCGAGGACCCCCTCACCTACGAGTACATCCCTCCCGAACTGGTGGGCGGGGAGCGGCAGTTTATCCTCGGCAAGCACACGGGGAGGAAAGCGCTCGAGCATGTCGTGGGATCCCTGGGCTACCACCTTACCGAGCCCCAGCTCTGTCACGTCCTTGACCAGGTGAAGATGCGGAGCGAGCACAAGTGCGGGGTCTCCCCCGAGGTCCTGATGGAGCTGATCCGGGAATCGATCCAGCGGGTGGGATAGCCGCATGCCGACCCTCTCCGAGCAGATCCTGGGAGCCCCGGCCGGTTCGTACGTGGATGTGCAGGTGGACCGGGCCATGGCCCACGACGGCACGGGGGTACTCGCCCACCTGGCCTTCTGCGAGATGGGCTGTCCTGGGATCCGCCGGCCGGAGTGCACGTACCTGATCTTTGACCACATCGCACCGGCCAACACCTCCACCACCGCCGGACTCCAGCGGGAGCTTCGGCAGTTTGCCCGGGAGCAGGGGATCACTTTCTGTGATATCGGGTCCGGCATCTGTCACCAGGTGCTGGCGGAGGGGATCGTCCGACCGGGTGAGGTGGTGGTGGGCGCTGACTCACACACCTGCACCCTGGGCGCCTTCGGGGCCTTTGCCACCGGTGTCGGGGCCACGGACATGGCGGCTATCTGGGCGTCGGGAACCACCTGGTTCCGGGTCCCGGAGACCATCGGGATCCGGTTCATCGGGCAACTCCGGGGGGCCGCAGAGGCCAAGGACGCGGCCCTGGACTATGTCCGGGCACTGGGGATGGACGGCGGGAACTACAGGGCACTGGAGTTCGTGGGGGAAGGAATCGCGTCGATCCCGATGGCGGGAAGGCTCACCCTCTGCAACATGGCCGTGGAGACGGGGGCGAAGGCCGGCCTCTGCCGGGCAGACCGGGAGACGCTGAAGTACCTGGCAGCCTTCGGGATCCATGCGAAGGAACAGGTGCCGGAATCCCCCCACTATGTGAAGGAGATCCCGCTGGACCTCTCCAGCCTGGTGCCGCTCGTCGCCACGGGGCACCGGGTGGACCATGTGCAGAAGGTGGCAGCGCTGGCAGGCCAGCCCCTGGACCAGGTCTTTGTCGGCACCTGCACGAACGGCCGCTACGAGGACCTGCTCAGGTTTGCCCGCATCGTGAAGGGGAAGCAGGTGAAGGTCCGGACCCTCGTCGTCCCGGCCTCCCGGAAGGTGCTGGAACGGATCTCTGCGGAGGGCATCCTCACGGAGCTGGTCCGGGCAGGGTGTGTCATCGGTCCCCCGGGCTGCGGACCCTGCCTGGGGGCCCACATGGGCGTGCTGGGTGAGGGGGAGACCTGCCTCTCCACGGCGAACCGGAACTTTACGAACCGGATGGGTATCGGGGGGGACATCCTGCTCTCGTCAGTGGCCACGGCAGCGGTGAGTGCCCTTGCCGGCGAACTCACGGTACCGGAGGTGCCTCATGTACGGTGAGGGCCAGGCGATCTGCCTGGGGAACGACGTGGACACGGACCGGATCATCGCCGGGCGATACTTACGAACACGGGACCGGGCCCTCTGGGCGGCCCATGTCTTCGAGGACCTGGACCCCACCCTGGCCGCCCGGCTGAAGGGGACGGTCCTCATGGCAGGGAAGAACATGGGATGCGGATCGTCACGGGAGCAGGCGGTGATCGCGCTCAAGGAGGCAGGCGTGGTCGCCGTCATCGCCCCCTCCTTTGCCCGGATCTTCTACCGGAACGCCATCAATATCGGCCTTCCCGTCATCGAGTGCCCGGTGGCATGCAGGGAAGGTGCGATGGTTCGGTTCAACCTGGCGGAGGGGTGGGTGGAGGTGGACGGGTCCCGGTGCCACTCTACCCCCCTCTCCCCGAAGATGCTCGCGATCCTGAAGGCCGGGGGGCTCGTCCCCTACTGGAGGGAACACCGGTGATCTTCCCCCTCTACTGTAAGGAGGTGGGGTACGCCCGGGGGAAACCCTGCGGGGACCGGGTCTACTTCCTCTCCCGCT
>JAJRDC010000166.1 GCA_028678635.1 Methanomicrobiales archaeon | reverse complement strand
CCGCCGGGGTGGCCGCGCTCCGGGACGCGGCCCGCGGTCTCTCCCTCCGCCCCCTGATCCTGGGCCGGGAAGGGGGGCAATGGGACGGGGACGGCCTGGGCATCTCCAGCGCCCGGGATGTGCCGGACCTGGAGCGGCAGGTGGCCGAGATGCACCGGCAGGGGAAGATCGTGGCATTCCATGCGGGAGAGCGGGATCCGGAGGATGTGGATGCGGCGCTGGCCCTCCAGCCGGATCTCCTCATCCATTGTACCCATGCCACAGGCCGCCAGATCCGCCGCATCGCAGATGAAGGGATACCGGTGGCCGTCTGCCCCCGGGCCAACTGGAGGCTGGGGGTGGCCCGGGATCCTGATCACCCTCCCGTGGCCCGGATGCGGGCCTCCGGTTGCACCCTCCTTCTCGGCACCGACAACGTGATGGTTGCCCAGCCGGACCTCTGGCGGGAGATGGAGTTCACGTCCACCGTGTACGGCCTCCCGCCGCGGGAGATCCTCCGCGCGGCCATCGCAGGGGCAGGCTTCTCCGGGGAATCGCCGTTCCTTGCCCCGGATCGCCCTGCCCGTCTGCTGGTGGTGGATCCCGGCAGGTCCGGCCTCCTGTTCACGCGGGATCCGGTGGCCACGCTGGTAAAACGGATCTCTGCCGGGGATATCAGGGAAACGTTTTTATTCTCCCCGAGAGAATAAATTCCCCATATCTTATTTTACGGGGTTACCGATGTTCGGGACGATACTGGCAGCACTTGACGGGTCGCCAAGGAGCGAGGCTGCTCTTGAAAAGGCGATTGACGAGGCAAAGGCCTGGAAGGCCACCCTCCACGCGGTCTACGTGATCGAGACCGGTCTCATCTCCTCCATTCCCCTGGACAACACCTGGGAGGTCATCTTCGGCCTCCTGGAGAGCCAGGGAAAGGAAGCGCTGAAGGCCGCAGAGGCCAGGGCCGCGGCGGCCGGAATCACCCTCATTCCCCACATGACCCAGGGCCATGCCGGGGACGAGATCGTGAAGATGGCCCGGCAGGTGAACGCGGACCTGGTGGTGGTGGGTTCCCATGGTAAGAGCAACATGGACCGTCTCCTCCTGGGCAGTGTCTCCTCGCATGTCGTGAAATACAGTACCATAACCACACTGGTGGTGAGATCATAGCCCAATCCCGCACCAAGGATTTCATGACCCCGGACGTGGTATCCGTTGAGATACCCGGGAACCGGGACGATGTCCTCAAGATCCTGAAACGGACCGGAATCTCGGGGGTCCCTGTCCTCAAGGAGGGGAAGATCGTAGGGATCATCACCCGGAAGGACATGCTGCGCAAGAACGAGGAGACCCAGCTGGGGCTCCTCATGAGCCCGAACCCGGTCACCATCCGGCCCGACACCCCGCTGGGGGAGGCGGCAACCCTGATCCTGAAGCACAGGGTCCGCAGGCTCCCCGTCGAGGAGGGCGGGTCGCTCATCGGGATCCTCTCGGTGGCAGACCTGATCACCGCCATTGCCCAGCAGAAGATCAAGAACGAGATCAAGGACCGGTTTACGAGCACTTTCGCCATCTGGGAGGAGACACCCCTCTCACTGGTGGGAAGGGTTATGGAGATCTCCGGGGTGGACGCGATCCCCATCCTGGATTCCGAGGGAATCCTCTCCGGGATCATCTCAGAACGGGATCTCATCAAGCACTCCTCCATCGAGGATTCCGTGGAGACCTCCGACTTCTCCAACGGCACCGACGACGACGAGTGGACCTGGGAATCGATCCGGGACCTGCACACCATGTCCTTCGGCGTCTCCCGGGTGAAACTGCCGGGAAAGCCGGTGAAGACGGCCATGGTCACGAACGTGGTCTCGGTCCCGCAGAACGCCGAAGTGAGCGAGTGCGCCCTCAAGATGAAGCGGGCCCGGGTGGACCAGCTCCCTGTGGTGAACAGCGACAAGAAGCTCGTCGGCATGCTCTTCGACCGTGACCTGATCCGGGTCCTCTGCCCGTCCGGGGGCCGGTAACCTCCGGAGGGCAGGGGGTTCCGGAACAGGGCCGCATGCAGGCGAGCACCCCCCGCGGTTGCGGGAATCTGACACACATGACAACCTTTATGACCGAACACATCGTGGGATCGATCAGACAATTTTATCAGGGTTCCATCAGGGAGTTGGAGGAGGGGATTTGATGCAGTCACAGCCTGAGGGGATGACCGGGACCACCACCATCGGCATCATCTTTGCGGACGGCGTGGTGCTGGCCACGGAGCGGAGGGCCACCATGGGGAACCTGGTGGCCAGCCGGAGGGCCAAGAAGGTGTACCAGATCGCGGACCGGATCGGCATGACTACGGCCGGAGGCGTCGGGGACGCCCAGCAGCTGGCCCGGATCATGACCGTGGAGTGCAGCCTCTTTGCTGTCCGGAGGGATAAACCGATCACCGTGGGTGCCATATCCACGCTCCTCTCGAACTACCTGAACCAGAACCGGTATTTCCCGTTCTTCGTCCAGCTGCTGGTGGGAGGCGTGGACGAGAACGGCCCTTCCGTCTATTCCGTGGACGCCATGGGTGGCGCCACGAAGGAGCAGGATATCGTGGCCACGGGATCCGGTTCACCGATGGCGTATGGGGTACTGGAGGACCGGTTCACGAAGAAGATGTCCGAGAAGGAGGCCGTCGACCTGGCCATAAGGGCGCTCAAGGCTGCCATGCGCCGCGACGTGGGGTCCGGCGAGGACATCAACGTGGTCGTGATCACAAAAGAGAAGTTCGAAGAATTCAATGTGCAGGTCGAGCAGAAGATCTCAGCCCCGGTTTCTGCGTAACCCACTTTTTGGACGTTTTTCATGCCAGTGGAAGACCGGTTACGGGATCTGAAAGAGAAGATCAACACGATCATCCCCCGGGGGATCACCGTCTCCCAGGTGGAGTTCGAGGGCCCCGAGCTCGTCATCTACACCGATGACCCCAAGAGGTTCGCCGACGAGGCGGACCTGATCAAGACCCTGGCCCGGGACCTGCGGAAACGGATCGTGGTCCGGCCCACGGTACTCGAGGACCCGGAGAAGGCCGCGGTGGAGATCAAGAAGGTGGTCCCGGAGTCGGCGGGGATCACAGACACGTTCTTTGATGCCGATACCGGCGAGGTGCTCATCGAGGCCGAGAAGCCGGGTGTGGTCATCGGGAAGAACGGGGTCACCCTCCGGGAGATCACAAAGAGCATTGGCTGGACACCCAAGGTGGTCCGGACGCCACCTATCGAGTCCAGCACTATCAAGCAGATCCGGACGTACCTCCGCTCGGTGAAGGAGGAACGGAAGGCCTTCCTCCGGACCATCGGGCGCAGGATCCACCGGGAGGCCATCTCCAAGGACGACTGGGTCCGGGTCACGACCCTGGGCTGCTGCCGGGAGGTGGGGAGGGCCGCGTTCCTCCTCACGACCCCGGAGAGCCGGATCCTGATCGACTGCGGCGAGAAGCCCTCCAATGCGAACGGCACCCCGTACCTCTACGTGCCGGAGATTCAGCCCCTGACCAGCCTGGATGCCGTTGTCCTGACCCACGCCCACCTGGATCACTGCGCCCTGATCCCGCTCCTCTTCAAGTACGGCTATGACGGCCCTGTGTACAGCACCCCTCCCACCCGTGACCTCTCGGCCATGCTCCAGCTGGACTACCTGGAGGTGCTCCAGAAGGAGGCGGAGCGGACGCCCTACACCTCCACGGACGTCAAGAACTACGTGAAGCACTCGATCACACTGAACTACGGGTCGGTGACCGACATCGCCCCCGATGTGAAGCTGACCTTCCACAACGCCGGGCACATCCTGGGCTCGGCCATCGCCCATTTCCACATCGGCGACGGGCTGTACAACATCGCCTTCACCGGCGATTTCAACTACTCGAAGAGCCGCCTCTTCTCCCCGGCTGTCTCCCAGTTCCCCCGCCTGGAGGCCATCTTCATGGAGAGCACCTACGGGGGATCCAACGACATCCAGCAGCCCCGGCGGGACGCCGAGGTGAAGCTCTACGAGGTGGTCACCACCATCCTCTCCCGGGGCGGGAAGATCCTGATCCCGGCGTTTGCCGTCGGCCGGTCCCAGGAAGTGATGCTGGCTCTCGAAGAGGGGATGCGACTGGGCCGGATCCCGAAGGTGAGCGTGTACCTGGATGGCATGATCCGGGAGGCCACGGCCATCCACACCACCTACCCCGAGTACCTGAACCAGGAGCTCAGGAACCAGATCTTCCACGACGGGGCGAATCCCTTCCTGGCCCCGTGCTTCGTGCAGGTGGACGCGCCGGAGAAGAGGGAGAAGGTGATCTCAGGCGACCCCTGCGTGATCATCACGACCAGCGGGATGCTGAATGGCGGGCCCGTGATGGAGTACCTGAAGGGGCTCTCCCCTGACCCGAAGAACGCCCTGGTCTTCGTGGGGTACCAGGCCGAGGGGACCATCGGGCGCCGGATCCAGAAGGGATGGCGGGAAGTCCCCCTGGGTGGACGGGAGACCATCTCCATCGCCCTCGAAATCTTCACGGTGGACGGTTTCTCAGGCCACTCGGACCGCCGGGAACTCGTGAACTATGTCGGCCACCTGCAGCCCAAACCCGAGAAGATCTTCACGGTCCACGGCGACGAGAACAAGACCATCGATCTCGCCGTCTCCCTCCACAAGCGGTACCACATCGAGACCCATTCCCCGATGAACCTGGAAACCTACCGCATGATCTGAGATGCTGCGGAGGATCCCGCTCCATCTCGGTGTCTTTGCAGTGATGGCGCTCTCCAACGCCATCGTCCCCATCCTTCCCTCGTACGGGACGAGCCCATTCCTCCAGGCATCCATCTACGCCGCCTACTTCCTGGGCGCCTTTGCCACGGTCATCCCTGCCGGTGCCCTCTCAGACCGCATCGGCCGGGTGCCGGTGGTCCGGGCAGGGCTCCTCCTCACCCTCCTCTCCGGCATCCTGATCCTGGCCTACCCCTCGCCCTCCACGGTGCTGGCCGCCCGGGCCCTGGAAGGCGTGGCGGCCGGCCTCTTCGTTGCCGCGGCGATGGCCCTTGTCAACTCCCAGCCGGACCGCGAGGGCCTCTCCGGCATCTTCATGGGTTCCCTGAACGCGGGCCTTGTCGTGGGGCTCCTTGCCACCGGTTCCATTGACCGGGCAATGGGGATGGAGACCGGGGGCATTTTCCTCTTCACGCTCCTCTCCGCGGTCCCCCTGGTGCTGACGGTGTTCCTTGCGGAAGATACCACCCTCCGGAGGCCTGAAGCCCCGTTCGTGCAGCTCCTTGGCGACTACACGTGGCTCTTTTTCTCGGCCGTGATCCTGGTGGGGATGACGGGAGCCCTCTCCGCCATCTACCCTGGCTACCGGGGCGGGGAACCCGTCACACTCGCCACCGCCCTTGCGCTCATGAACCTGGCCACCATCGGCGCAGTGCTCGTCGCCTCCCGGCTGCACCTCCCGCCTGTTCCCACCCTGAAGGCGGCCTCCCTGGCCATGGTGGCCGGTGTGCTCGCCGTCATGGTCTCACCGCTGGGATTTCTGGCCGTGGGCGCCATCGCCGGCGTGGTGATGATCGCCCAGATGGCCTACCTGGGTTCCACCGGCCTCCGCCAGGGACGGGTCATGGGCCTCTACAACGCGTCCAGCTACCTGGGGATGACGGTGCTTCCGGCGCTCGCCGGTGTCCTTGCGGAACAGATCTCCTTCACCGCCGCGTTTCTTGCCGTGGCAGGCCTGAACCTGGCAGTGACGGCCACCATCGGCCGGTGCGAATGCCGGCTGCCGGAGGTCCAGAAGAGCTGAAGCATTGGCAGGGTGGATGCCGGTTGGCTCTCATCGCATCGGCGGCCAGAATACCGGTTCTGAAAGTCGAAAGTGAGCTCATGGAGCATCTATCCTCACGGGGGGTGGGCGACGGTAGGGGGACCAGCCCCCCTCCCGACCTCTCCCCCCGATGAGGATGGCTCTCCAGGAGGTTATCTCCCGAAATACATCGTCCCTGGAAGGCGCCACACTCTGAGAGAGGTGCACCACCCACCGCCGGGGATCATCCCTCACCTTCCCAGTTTCCTCCGCCGGTACAGCTCGAAGTAGATGAAGAAGAGGATCACAAGGCAGATCCCGAGACCGAGAAAGAGGATACTTCCGGATATCAGGGAAACCACCGGCTCCAACCCCGTCACACCTTCCGGGATCCGCCCGGTTCCTTCCGGGGGCGGTGAGTTCTGCCCCGGCCACCGGTCCCCGCGGGGGGAAACTCCACCTCTGCCCTCCGGTCCACCAGCAGGTTGAAGGCATCGTGGGCCGGGTTGCGGCGTACAAGCACGTCCCGGAAGACGGCGAGGATCCCGTACGGTGCCCGGGCGAGCCTTCCGGCCAGGGCGCGCCGATGTGCGGGGATCACCGCGTATACCGGTTTCACCGCGGTCCCGTCGCAGATCTTGTAGAGGTGGTAGTCCCGGTTGCCCAGGTCGCCGGACATGAGCGCCGCCGCCACGCTGACCCTCCGGCCCTCCTTCCTGCCCAGCCGGGAGAGCCTCAGGATGTCAGGGCCGGCCTGGAACCGGAGCCCGCGGCCCGTTCCCCCTCCCTTCTCCAGGACCGCGTAGGAATACTTCAGGTCGGTATTCAGGTACCGGTAGGATTCGCTCCCCTGCCCGATCCAGGCCATGAGACGGGTGGGCCGGATGGGTGGTTCCTCCCGGAAGGTCCAGCACACGGTTCCGGGGCAGGTGCCACCCCAGGGAAAGACGCAGGGGGCCCGGATCGAGAGACCCTCCCGCCCGAGGATGGCCACGGTGCGCCGGAGCATCGTGGAGTTGGCCAGGTCCGCGGGTTCGGCCAGCAGGATCCTGCCACCGGGAGCCAGCCGCTCGCCGGCCCGCCTGACGATCCCGGCCCGGTCCTGGTCCGTAAGGTCCGGTATCTCGTTCAGTACATTGGAGAATACGATCAGGTCAAGGGGGTCCGGGAGATCCGTCACCCGTGCCTCCCGGATGTCCAGGGGAATCGGATCCTTCACCCGGATACCTGGCATGCCCTTCGCAAAGGGGGGCACCAGGGCCTGGAATGCCTCCCGGTGCTCCAGGGAGGGCTCCACCGGGGTCACCTCCAGGGAACCGGCTCCTGCCTCCCGGTACCACGCGGTGAGGGCAAGGGGCACGACGCCGGGCCCGGTGCCCACGTCCAGCACCCGCAGGTGGGCCGGGAGCATTCCCGTCCGGGCAAGGCTATCAAAGAGGTGGAGCGACTGGAAGAAGACCACCGGGAAGTGGTAGGCCAGGTACGCCATGACCCGGTAACCGGCGCGGTAGCTGATCCGGCGGCCGGCACCCTCCCGCCAGTACTCCCCCTTCTGGGCCCGGATGGCCGTCCGGATCCGTTCCCGCACCGTTGGATCGTCCCAGGGCTTCCCGGTCTTTCTCGCGATGTAGTCCTCAACCAGGCGCTGCAGGGATTCCGGCACGGTGCGGCTCCGGAAGAGTTCCTGGATCCGCCGATCACCTTCAGGGGAGATCCGGAGCGGCCGGGGGGCCGCATCCCGTGGTGACGCCGGTTCTCCCTTCATCGCTTTAGGGATCCGGCGCCCGGGCATATGAACCATGGGGCGAACCCCGCTGAGGGATTATCAGTCCATGCCGCCCCCGATGTTGTATGAGATCGCGATGTGACGATTTCAGGTATCGGGGGACTATTACCGGGACGCTTCCGGGATGCTCCGCCCCCCCCGCCTCGTGGGCGTCCCCCCCGCGGTTGATCCGGATCGCTGAGGTTCGGTGTTCTGATGAGGCAGGACTATCCTCCTGCCGTCGAGGGAGGGACCGTGAGGGGGCAGCGCCCCCTCCCGCAGAATGCCCGGAAAGCCACAGGAACGGAGACCACAAGAACCCGGGGGGGCGTCCCGGTAGTACCCTGGCAATAGAGTCCACCGATACCCGGCATTGAACATTTACCTCAGGCGAGGGAGCGCCTCATCAGGACAAGGTCAAAGGGTTCCCCGAACCTGCACCCCGCGTCCGGGATGCGACCGCACTCGCTGAAGCCCTGCCTCGCGTGGAAGCTGATGCTCCCGCGGTTCCCCGACGAGATCTGTGCCACCAGGCTATGGATCCCGAGCCGGCGGGCGTCCCCCGTCAGGGCCTCCATCAGCTGGCTCCCCAGCCCCTGCCGCACATGCGAGGGGACGAGGAACAGGGTGACGGCCGCCGTCCCTGCGAAAGCGGGAAAGGGGAGGAGAGGCCGCAGGACCCCACACCCCACCACCCTTCCCCCCTCCTCGGCCACGTAGCTGGCGTGGGCCGTGTGGAGCATGACGTCAAAGAACCCGGGTTCCACCGGCTGGTCGGGGAATGCCGCCTGGCTCTCCTTCACGGAGTGGTTGAAGATGCAGACGACAGCTTCCCGGTCCTCCTGCCGCACTGGCCGTATCCTGGCAGCAGACATCTCACTATCCTGCGCCGTCTGCGGCCATACGGATTGCGGTCCCTCCCCCTTCACCGCTCGGTGAGATCCAGGGAACTGCAGTCCGGGCACCGGGGGTTCCGGCCCATGCTGCGGAACTCGCGGCCGCAGCGGCTGCACCGGAACTTCCGCCAGGGCATCTCCTCCAGCTCAAGGAAGATGGGGCCTCCACCTCCGCACATCCGTGTCCACCCCCGATCTGTCCATCCCTCTTCCGGATGAAAAGGGTTACGGCGGTTTTACCGGTGCCATCTGTTCCCTGATTTCGTCGGCAATCCCTTCAGCCGCCGGGTCCAGGGGTTCCAGACGGATGCGGGAAGGATCCGAGGTCCCCACCCCCAGTTCCTCGGCCCGGGCAATCTGTTCCAGGTCCCGGATCCTGCCCTGCATCACCTCGGGGGTGGATCCGAAGCTCCGGAGGAGCGCCACGCCGGCACAGTCCATGGCCACCCGGTCCGATCCCGCCAGGATTACCCCCGGGGTGACCACGCGGCCCCGGTCCGGTCCTCCCGAGGCAAACGCCTCGGTGGCATCGAGGATGACAAGGGTCACGGGGTAGAACCGGTTGATCTCGGCGATCATCCTGCGCTGGTGGGGCGAGGTATGGAGTTCCTGCATGTAATCGTGGGGATCCCCGGGGACCTTCCTGGCCACGAGGCCCACGGAATTCTTGAGGGAGAGGGTGAAGTGCCCCCCGTACCGGTGGGTCTTGCAGCAGCAGGTCTGGACCACGCATCCCGCCGCCGTGACCTCGCGGGAGATCCAGAACCCGTCCTGCCAGTGGAGGCCGGGTTCCTTCACCTTTGTCCACCCGTCGCGCCCGGTCCCGTCCAGAGGGACAGCCCGGAATCCCAGGCTGGCAGCCAGCCGCACCACCCCCCTCTCTTCCAGCACCCGGCGGGTGGTTCCCATCCCGCTCCGTTCTGCAAGGGTCACCGCCGTGGCCCCCGCGGCCTGCACCGCCCTCACGATGGCTGCCAGGGTATCCGGGTGCGTCGAGGCCGGGAACGGATCTGCGCTGTTGTAGTTGGCCTTGACGGTCACCGGTTGTCCCCGGATTCCGGAGAGATCCACTGCCGAGAGGAGCCGGCCCAGTGCTTCGGCCCGGTCGCGGGCTGCGGAGAGGTAGACCGTGGTAGAGGCCATATGAGTGGCGGGTGGACCCCGCGCCTGATATACCTTCCTCCGGGTCCCGGTTCGTGAGAGATCCTGTGCCGGCATCCCAATTCAGGAATCTGGCCCAGGCCCTCGGCTATCCCTTTCCCTCGGTAACACCGGGGCTGTCGGAGTCCTCCCGGGGAAATGTTGCCCGGAACGCCTCGATCTCACGTTCAAACCGCTCCAGCCGGGCGATGATGGTATAGTCACGGAGGGGATGGGTGGCATACTGCTCCTTCACCGATGGTTCCTTCCGGAGGACCTGGAGGTTCTTCTCGAACCGGTCCAGGATCCGCCGGTGATGGGGAGCCAGGGAGTGGCCGTACTCCGGGCCGTCAACCCCGTATCGCTCCCGGATCTCGCCAAGCTCCTTCTCCATCTGGTCGCAGTAGCGTTCCACGCGGGGGAGTGAAAGGCCCGAGTAGTATTCCAGCTCCCGGATCATTGCTCTCTGGAACAGGATAGGCCACTGCACATAAGAAGGTACCCTCCCCGATCGGTATCCTGACGTGCCCCTGGAACAATGGGGTGGTACCGCATGTCCCGCTGGCTCTCAGGCCTGAAATGGCGGTTCCGATCCCCACGGTTCCCGCTCATTCCCCTGGAAGATCCGCGGCTTAGGCAGCCCGCGCTCCCGCTCCCTGCCGGCGACATGGCCCGGGCAGGTTCCACGATCCGGTCCCTGGAAGAAACCCTCCACTGGTTCCAGGCCCGGCACGGTTCCGCCCACGGCATCGCGGCACCACAGATCGGGATCCCCGGGCGCGTCATTATCGTCGAACGGGACGGGAATGAGTACCCGATGGTGAACCCGGAGATTATCCGGGAACGCGGGGAAACCCGTCCAGTATGGGACCGGTGCATGTCCTTCCCCCGACTGGCCGTCTGCGTGAGGAGGCCGATGGGCCTCTCCGTCCGGTTCATGGGCCGGGATGGTTCGCCATGCCTCTGGGAGGATGTGGATCCCGGACTGGCCCCGGTGGTCCGGCACGAGGTGGACCACCTGGACGGGATCCTGACCCTGGACCGGGCCGGGGGCGGGGGGATGGTGGTGCCCTGGGAGACCCTGAGGGACCACAGGCAGTCACGCTGATCTCAGAAACTCCTTGAAAGGAAGAGACCCGGGGGAGACCCCCGCCCCTGTCCCTCACTCGGCCCGGAGGGCCTCGATGGGGTCCAGGCTGGAGGCCTGCCAGGCAGGGTAGACCCCGGAGAT
>JAJRDC010000305.1 GCA_028678635.1 Methanomicrobiales archaeon | reverse complement strand
GAACCCCCTGATACCTCATCGTGGGACCGGGTCAGCGATTCCCCATGCGGTTTATGGATCCGGTCCTCTTCTCCTGAACGCTTCTCCCTGCCAGGTCCGGAGGTCCCGGTCCGCCCGCTCTATTGCCTCCGGAATTCTGGCCGGTCCGCAAGCCTCTTCTTCCGCCCCCGCGAAACTGGCGTATCCGTGCCATGGACAAGGGCCCTATCTACCTGAACAACGCTGCCACCAGCTGGCCGAAACCCCCCGGGGTACTCGCTGCCGTACAGGAGTCCTTATCCCGCCCGTTTGCCGGCGAGGGAAGGGGTACCGGCGGTGACGGGGTGGACTACCCTGCCCGCGCCCGGGAGATGCTTGCCGCGTTTTTCCACGCAAAGCCCCCGGAGCATCTTGTCTTCTCGGAGAATGCCACCGGTGCGCTCAACACCCTGATCCACGGCTTCCTGGCAGCGGAGGGGGGACCCTTTCACGTGCTCACCACGGCCCTGGAACACAACTCGGTCCTCCGGCCCCTCACTGAACTTGCGGCGCAGGAGCGGATCATCCTGGAGATCCTTCCGTTCAAGGGCACACGGATTGATCCCGGCGTGGTCCGGGACGCCATCCGTCCCGAGACCCGGCTTGCGGTCGTGACCCACGGCAGCAATGTGCTGGGCTCGGTCCAGGACATCGCGGCCATCGGAAGGCACCTGCAGGAACGGGGAGTATTCCTCGTCGTTGACGGTGCCCAGACCGCCGGCCACGTGCCGGTCGACCTCTCTCTCCTTCAACCGGACGCCTTCGTCTTCACCGGCCACAAGGGGCTCTTCGGGATACCCGGGACAGGGGGCTTCTTCCTGAAAGCCCCGGAGCGGGTCGCACCGGTCAGGGCAGGCGGGACCGGCACCGACTCGGCATCGCTCCTCCATCCCCGAACGATGCCGGAACGCTTCGAGATCGGGACGCCCAACTATCCGGGGCTCGCGGCGCTCGATGCAGGGGTGGAGTTCCTGGAATCTGTGGGCACCGGTGTCATCAGGGAGAAGGCAGAACGCCAGACCAGGTTCCTGGTCCGGGCGCTGCAGGAGGAGCCGAATGTTGTCCTCTATAACGAAGGGCCCGACCTGCCCATCATCCCCTTCAACATTCGGGGGCTGGACTGCGAGGACGTGGGGTTCATCCTGGCGCGGCGCTCCCACATCATCGTTCGGACCGGCCTCCACTGCGCACCCCTGGTGCACCGGGCGATCGACGGCGGGCGGGGATGCGTGCGGCTGAGCCTCTCCTGGTTCACGACGGACGAAGAGTGCAGGATCGCGGCAGAAGCCGTGGGGGAGATCGCCCGGCATGCAGATTCTCCGGTCCGTCCGGCATAAGCACTGTGCCGATGGCACGTTCATGAAGGAGTTCCTCCTGGACCGGCCG
Organism: Methanomicrobiales archaeon; assembly: GCA_028678635.1. Next base: position 1,208 of record JAJRDC010000305.1, on the reverse strand, counting down.
GTGTCCGCTGACTTCCTCCGTTTTCTCGAGCCAATCGCCGAGGTGGAACTGCTGCCCGGCATCGGGGACGGGTATTACTGGGTGGAGAAGGCCGGATGCTTCTCGCTGAAGGGGCTCGTCGGTGACACCGCCATGGAGGTGCGGTTCCGGCCGGAAGCAATGGATCTCACCGTTGACTTCCTCTACTCCCTGCTGTACTGGTACCGGGACGGGAATCCGGATACCGGGAAGGTGAAACAGCTGGAGGCTGCCCTCTCAGAACGGCTGGCAAAACGGTTCTCGCCGGAGCGCTGCGGGTGAGGGGCCGTGCTCCGGGACGTCTTCACCCGGTACGCGGCGGACTACGACCGCTGGTTCGATGAGCACCGGACGGAGTACCGGCAGGAGCTGGCACGGGTGCGGAGGATGGCGGGGGAGGCCATGGCACCGGCCCTGGAGATCGGGGCCGGCAGCGGCCGCTTTGCGCACCCCTGGGCTACGGGATCGGGCTGGAACCGTCGCGACCCCTGGCCCGGCTGGCAAGGGGGCGGGGGATTGACATGGTCCTTGGAGTGGCAGATCAGCTCCCATTCAGGGATGGATCGTTCCGGTCAGTGCTGATGGTCACGGTCCTCTGTTTCCTGTTGGATCCCATCCAGGGATTCCGGGAGGCCCGGAGGGTCCTTGCGCCCGGCGGGACCTTCACCCTGGCCTTCATAGAAAGGGACGGGGAGATCGCCCTCCGGTACGGGAAGGAACCGGTGAAAGGGCGATTCCTGGCCGTGGCACGGTTTTTTTCCGTGGCGGAGGTACGGGCACTCCTGGAGACGGCCGGGTTCCGGGAGCTCAGAACCGACTGCCACCACGGGTTCTGCATCTTCACCGCCCGGTGAGGGAAACCTGCGGGGCGTTGGAGGGAGCCCGGGGGAATCTGCAGGAAAAGGAGAGGAGGCTTTCCCTCACGTCACGATGACCCAGGTGAGGAACGAGAGGAGGAGCGTAAAGAAGATCAGCGCGATCCCGAGGGGGGCCAGGAACGTGAGGATGGACGTGATGGCTGCTGCGATCTGGGCGATGCGGTGGGAACCGAAGACCGTGATCCCCCGGCAGCAGGCCGTGGCCCCACCCGCCTCTGCCGGTGCCAGGTCCGCCCGGGCCTCCTCCACGGCCCTCCGGATATAGGGCACGATCTCGGCAGGCGGCACCTCGAGCCCTATGGGGTTGTTACC